>CALFPI010000119.1 GCA_937919035.1 uncultured Gemmatimonadaceae bacterium | reverse complement strand
GTACCATGAACAACAAAGGGGGGCAGCCAACGCATGCCGCAGAAGCGTGCCAGCTGGTGGACCGGTGCCAACAGTTCGTGGATCGTGAAGTAGTTGCTGCCGTCACGGCTGTAGGCCTGGCCACCAGCACCGGTGGTGATCGCCGAGAGCAGGCGCTTGCCATGCAGTCGATCACCGCCGGCGCCATAGGCGAATCCGTACTCCAGCACCAGATCCTGCCACTCCTTGAGCAGGGCCGGGGCACTGTACCAGTAGTACGGATGCTGGAAGACGACGATGTCGTGCGCCAGCAGCAACTCCTGCTCACGCGGAACGTCGATGTTGAAGTCGGGGTATTCCTCGTAGAGATCGTGGAAGGTCACACCGGGCAGATCCTGCGTCGCCTCCACCAGGCGGAGATTGGCGCGTGATCTGTGGTAGGCGGGATGGGCAAAAAGCAGCAGGATGTTGCGTGTCGAAGCCACCAAATCACGCCGGCGTGAGGAAGGCGGTGCGCAGGTCCTGTATGGAGCGGGTTGAGCTCTGCAGCGCCGTCTCGAGAAAGGCGCGATGTTTCGCTTCAGCCACCGGGTCACGGTGTGGTCCCTGACTCAGACCAGCCGATGAGGTGTAGACGAGGACATGGTCGGATTGGCCATCGGACCAGAAGATCTTCTCGAAGTAGCGTCGACTCGTTGTGTCCTTGATGCGCCGCGCTTCCGGGTCCTGGCCTTCCATTTTGACGAAGGCAAAAACATCGATGGCACGGAACTGTGATACCGGGACATGGCAGTCACCGACAATCTGTTGGCGGATTTCGGCGACGTCATCGGCATGGACGTTGCCCACGAGAATGTGGCCGGCGTCGGCGAGGCCGAAGAAGTCGCGCAGATCCTGGTTCCACAGGTAGGTCGGCGGCGTATGGTCGCTCAGTTCATGGGAGATGACACACTGCGTCGATTTGTCGACGCCGGTGATCTGGCCAGGAAGGGCTTCGTAAAAAGTCGTTCCCGCAGGAACGAAGCTGAGCAAGGAACGCATGATCGTTGTCTTGCCGATCCCACCGGGACCGGAACCGGTGATCCACGAGGCACCACCGGCGACGCAGGTTACCAGCCAGGCTGCCAGTTCCAGGTCGAGGGTGTCGCGTTCGATCAGGTCGAGGAAAGACAGGGGACGTTCGTCGCCGTCGGCACCGCATAGTTTGTCCAGAACCAGGTCGGGCATCTCAAGGATCTCCAGCGAGGGGTCAGGGGTCTCATACAATAGCTAACGATGCCGGCGCTGGACACAAGTACGGCATCATTGCAATGTAAGCCGAGCCGTTCCCTGATCCGCCTCCCGCCTATGCCGGAGAGTGACGCATTCAACGATTCATGCCGTTGTTCCTGCTGTTGTTGCCTGTCACCGTGCAAGCTTCTGTGCGCCTCACCGTGACGGTCACGGATTCACTCTCCGGCGGCGCCGTGCCGGGCGTTCAGGTCCGTGCCCGGGTTGATGGTGTCGAGGGTGCACCGCAGATCACCAGCCAGACGGATGCGCACGGGCAGGCCCGGTTGTATCTGGAGGCCGGCCCATGGGTTCTGCAACTGCGCCATGGTTCCTTCGCCGCCAGCGAAGAGCGCCTGCTTCTGGCGGCGCAAGAGAGCTCGGTGACGTTCTCGCTGCACCCCATCCTGTACCGCATGCCGGAACGACTGGCCAGCGCTGTTGCCGAGCCGACAGAGCCCGGTGTCACCTCTCTGTCGCCTGCAGAAGTCACGCGCTATCCGGCGCCCGTGCCGGATCCTCTGCGCCTGCTGCGCATCCTCCCGGGGGTCGCCTCTGCAGGGGATCAGGCGGCCAGTGCCTACAGTGTGCGCGGCGGCAGCTGGGACGAGAATCTCGTCCGCATCGAGGGAGTCGAGATCGATGCACCACAACTCCTGCGCGCCGGACTGACCGAGACACTGTCGCCCATCAACGGAGATCTCCTTGAACAGGTGCAGTTCCACGCCGGCGTCCTGCCCGTGGCCTTCGGTGATCGGCTCAGCAGCGCCGTTGACGTTGGCTACCGACGTCCGGATTCGCTCGAGATCTTCGCTCTGGGCGGGGCGACGCGGCAGGCGCTGACCGTCAGCGCCCGCACCGGCAACAGTCGCTGGATCATCGGAGCGCGACGGGCGGACCTGAGCCGACTGACAAAGGACCTGCAGACGAATGGGGATTTTTCGCCTGAGTACGCCGACGTGCAGGGCGTCCTGGCCTGGGGAGACCATGACTTCGGTGTCGATCTGTTCGGTCTGCGCGGACGCAGCGGCTTTGCGCTGCAGCCCGAGACGCAAGTCTTGCGCTACAACTGCGGCACCAGTCCACCCCAACCGCCGCGCGGGTCATGTGATCAGTTCACCGGCGGCGCAGCCGGCATCGATCGCTTTGAGTACGACCTCGATATTGTCGGCGCCCGCGTCGCCTGGCGGACCGGGCCCCTGCGACTGCAGCTGCGCAGTTCCTACCTGCAGCGCGTGGAGCGCGAGGATGTGGATGCCTCGTATCTGGCAGACTGGATTCCCAGTTCCTTCAGTCCCAGTGCGATCGCACCAGACTGGCTGGAGACACACAGCGCTGTCACGGGCCGACTGCAGCAGGAGCGCACGCAATGGAGCCTGGTGCTGACACCGGCTCGTGGAGATTCCTGGGAGGTCGGTGGTGGCAGTCGTCGTACCGCCATCGACGGTGAGCGGGATTTTGCCGATACCTTGTGGCTCGATGGCCAGGTGCTGACGCAGGCCCACGAGGTGCAAGTCGACGAGCGCACGCCCGTCGATCACTTTGCCTGGGGCCGGCGCATGTGGCGTCACGGGGCCTGGCGTACGGCGACGGAGTTGCGCGCCGTACGTTTCGCTGGCCCCAATGGGCTGCTCTGGTTGCCGCGAGTGCGCCTGGCTCGGGACCTTGGCGACTGGCGGCTGTCGCTGGCGACGGGACTGGCGGCGCAACCGCCGCTGTACAAGGAGTTGCTCAGGGCGACGGGTGATACCCCCGCAGCGCAGAAGGGGGCAGACGCGATTTTCGAGATCGAACGGCAGACCGAAGGCTGGCGTTGGCGCAGCGCTGCCTACCACCGGCGCGGCTGGGACCGCATCTCCTTCACCGTTGATGATGTGGAGTTGCGCTACGCGTCGACTACCGACAGCCGCACCCAGGCATGGGGCGCCGAAACTCAGGTGCGTGGCCAGATCGGGCGCGCTGTGGGCACGATCAGTTACAGCCTGCTCCGGGCGCGTGAGGACCTCGATACGGATGACGTTGGCTGGGTGCCGATGGCCACCGATCAGCGGCACACGGCGACGGCCTATCTCGAAGATCGCATGGACCTGCGCCTGGGTTGGCTGCAGGCATCGAGATTCCACATCCGCGTGTTGTATGGGTCCGGCTTCCCGTACACGCCATTGATCTCGGTGGTCGACGAGGAGGGCATGATCACGGAACGGATCGCCGCCGCGCGTCACAGCCGCCGCGACGACGGCTACCTCCGCTTCGACATCGGCATGACACAGGCCTTCCGCATCGGCAGCCTGTCGTGGGAAGTCCGTGAGGAAGTGGCGAATCTCTTCGACGAATTCAATGTAGTCGGCTATCGTCAGCTGCCGGCGCCGGACGGGTCCATGGCGCTGTTGCCACGAGGCCTCGGCCGACGCGTCTACAATGTCGAAGTCAGTCTCCGGCTTTGATCCCGTAACAGATCAGCCGTAGGCTCCCTTGGCATGCCGTCCAAGGAAGCGCTGCAGGCGAGGGCTGGCTCCATCCCAGACATGCGCTGGCATACGGTAGTCGATGAAGGGATAGAATTTCTGTGCGACAAAACGCCGACTGTAGGTGACACCCCCCAGCAGTCGCTGCCGATCGGACTGGTTCCTGGCGCCCTGGTGCCAGATCTGATTGTGAAATATATATGCCTCACCCGCCCGTGCCAGGATCGGCACGGGACCCCGACCTTCAAAGGTGGGATGCTGCTGGTCATTCGGCATGCGTCCCGAATTGTGGCTGCCAGGCACAACCTCCGTGCAGCCGAACTCTACCGAATCGACGTCCGAGAGGGGTGTAAAGATCTGCAGCACCATACACGGCACGCGGATGCGGGGATCGTGACGCTGCACTCCCTCCGGCAACGGAAAGTGCAGCAGGTCGTCCACATGCCAGCCGCCACCCATGCCTGGTTCATAGATCAGA
Organism: uncultured Gemmatimonadaceae bacterium; assembly: GCA_937919035.1. GTDB lineage: Bacteria > Latescibacterota > UBA2968 > UBA8231 > UBA8231 > UBA8231. The sequence continues at coordinate 3,048 of CALFPI010000119.1, read as the reverse complement.
GCGTTCTGTGACATGAGGTGGCAGTCCTGCCCGAGTACGGCCTCAGCCAGGCTGGCGAAAGGTTCGCGCACGATGAGGTCACGAAAGGCGTTGTCGTATTCGAACATGCGCATGTAGCTGATGCCACGAACGTGATCCCCCTCGGGGTCAGCCAGGATACGAGGGTCTGCCGCCTTGCGTTTCAGGGCATCGCGCAGGGCGGCGACTTCGTCTGCTTCAAGGATGGGGCCCAGATGCGCGTAGCCATCGGTATACAACTGTTCGATGATGCGCTCTGTCCGGGCTGCGCTGTACGGTTCGCCACTGAGTATGGGGCTGAGTATGGGTCTGAGTATGGGTCTGGTCATGGGGCTAACGGTAACACCGCACGCAGTGCCGGAGCAACTGCAGTTGCCCCGATATCGGGGGCAACACATTTTGTGCGGCCACAAGGAGACAGCGTGAGACGATTGATCTACAACGACGACAGTCAGGGCGTCGGCGAGGCCCGACCCGGTCACGCCATCGACGACCTGCAGGCCTGGGTCGACAAGCCCCTGTCGCGACTGGCCATCGATACCTACGTCTGGTGTATCGCTTTCCCCGATATCTGCATGCACGATACCCGTGTGGGCGAAGTCTACGGCGCCCGTTTCGATGCAGCACCCGATGACACGGCAGTTACGATCCGTGAATTGCACGCCGCCGGTACGGATGTGTTGCATGTTGTCGCCGAGCGTACGCGCCGGCACAAAGCAGAGATCATCGCCGGCGTCCGCATGAATGACACACACGGTCTCTATGCTGACCCAGCGTCAGCCCAGATCTCCCGCTTGCTGCTCGACCATCCGCAGTGGGTGATTCGCCGGGATGACGGTGTGCCCGAACGCGCTCTCGATTATTCCTTCGCCGAAGTGCGGGCCCATCGACTGGCGATCCTGCGAGAGCTGGCCGAGGGCTACGACATCGACGGAATCGAGCTCGACTTTACCCGCTGGGCAAAGTTCTTCCGACGCGACGAGGCGATCCTCAAGGCGCCGATCATGACGCAGTTCGTCGGTGAAGTACGGCGCATGCTGGATGAGGTCGCCCGGAGCAGGGGGCGGCCGCGTTTTCTCCTTGGTGTACAGGTACTGGAGTCCCTCTACCTGAATCTGCTTGCCGGGCTGGCCCCCGATGCGTGGGTGGAACAGGGCTGGATCGACTTTCTCATCCAGTGCGACTTCAACTGCACGAATCCGCAGTTGCCGGTCGCCGAATTCGCTGCCTTCTGCAAGGACACGGGTTGCACCCATCACGTGCGTATGGGCAACATGATGGGTGGCTCCTGGGGCGGCAAGCCGCACATACAGGGGCGGCCGACGGTGGCGTACAAGAACAACCCGGGCTACGGCGGCATGGTGCTGACTGTGGACGAGGCGCGTGGAGCTGCAGCCAACATCTACGGCGGCGGTGCCGATGGTATTGGCTTGTGGAACATCTGCTGCAATCTGGGGGCTCAGCACAAGGCCGGCGCCACCGGCCCGGACCGGCAGAAATTTCAGCAGGACATGATGCACTGGATCGATGCCGTAAGCCGTCCGGAGGCGGTGTGGGCCGGGCGCCGGACCTACCACTTCGTGCCGCTCTACAAGCGTCAGGTCCTGCCCGTGCGCAACTATCCCGTGAACGCCCTCATGGCGGGCCCCACGGGTTGGCCCGTACAGATTCTCCGGTTCTCCAGGGCCTCGATCGGCTTCCGGCAGCCCTTTCGTTTCCGTATGGCCGATGGCAGGGGTGGGGAACAGTTGACCGGTGTCATGCGCTGGCGCTTGCTCGCCGCGACAACGGCAGATGCCTTCGTCTTCGACATCAATGGCACCTATCTGCTGCCGTCGGCGGTGCGCGTCGTGCCCGAAGCGGATGACGAGTTGCCCGCCGTCTGGTATGAGATCGACCTGCAGGCCTGTCCCGAGTTCGCCGGCGACAACGAACTTGGTGTCATCCTGATGACGCTGGCAGAACCACGCACCGCGGGCGAGCCCTATCTGGAAGAACTCGAAGTCATCGTCGAAGCCGGGAGCGCCTGAGCCTGCGCCGCGTCGATTTCCAGGGCAAAGCCTGCAGTCCTGTCGCCGGGACCCACCCGCCACGTATCTTCCCCTGCGGCGTTCCTGACGCCGCCTATCATCACGGCAACACCGAAGGATCTTCCCAATGCCCGAAACGCTCAAGCTCGCCTTCGTCGGCTGCGGTGCCATCGCCCGTTATCACCTGGACGGAATCAAGGAACACGCGCCACGCATCGAGGTGACAGCCACTGTCGACCTGGATGTCGACAAGGCCCAGGCCTACGCCGCCGAGACGGGGGCGACGCCTTTTTCTTCTCTGGACGAGGCGCTGGAGCATGGCGACTTCGACGCCGTCGATCTCATGCTGCCACACGATCTGCACGAGGCGGCGGCACTGCAATGTTTTGCCGCGGGCAAACACGTCCTGCTGGAAAAGCCGATGGCTCTCGAACTGGATGCGTGTGCGCGGATTCTTGCGGCAGCGAAGGTCGCTGGAACCGTCTTCATGGTCGCCGAGAACGCCCAGTACTGGCCGGAAATCGTCAAGGCAGCGGAAGTTATCGAATCCGGTGCGATCGGTGAGATCATCACCGCCCGGGCGGCCTTCACCTACGAGTTCGATCCGTACTGGTTCGATGAAGAAAAGCCGTGGCGGTACCAGAAGAGCCGCGCCGGTGGCGGCATCACCATCGACGGTGGCTCCCACTGGATTCGCCCATTGCGCATGTGGCTGGGAGAGATCGATGAGGTCGTCGGCATCATCGGCCATCCATTGAAGGAGATGGAGGGCGAGTCGCTGACGCGAGCGCTGCTGCGCTTTCAGTCCGGCAAGACCGCCGTTTTCGACGCCATGATGATCGACACCGTCTTTGCCCCTGATCCGTGGTGGCGGATTACCGGCACGAAGGGGGAATTGACGATTGACACCGGTTTTGAGGGAGCTCTGCGCCTGTTCGATGCGGCGCACCGGCAGGGCCAGTTGCTGCTGGAACCGAAAGGCTATGCGCAGTCCTTCGGT
>CALFPI010000118.1 GCA_937919035.1 uncultured Gemmatimonadaceae bacterium | reverse complement strand
ACGGGGAAAACATCCACACGAAGCTGTTACCCTTGCTGACGCCGCAGACCCGGGTTCTCGAGATCGGCTGCTCCTCCGGCATCAGCATGTTTCGGCTGGCACCCCACGTCGGCTACTACCTGGGCACGGATCTCTCTGCCAAGATCCTCGAGAAATCGCAGCAGGAGTGCATTCGCCGGGGGCTGCACAATGTGAGCCTGCGCGCTGTAGCCGCCCACGAGATCGAGGCTTTGGGCGAAGGGAATTTCGACATCGTCGTCGTGAACTCGGTCATCCAATGCCTCAGCGGTCACAATTACCTGCGCAAGATACTGCGCATGGCGATTGGGCTGATGAAATCCCAGGGCACGCTTTACCTGGGCAGCTTGTTCGACCGGGACTTGCAGGACCGATTCCTCGAAAGCCTCGAGGAATACAAACGGTCCCACCGCGGCCGGAACATTCACACCAAGACCGACTATTCGGAAGAACTCTTCATCAACCGGGCCTTCGTCGACGATCTGCGCTTCGACCTTCCGGGGATTGTGAAAATCGAATACTCTGAGATGCTCGGCCACGAGGCGAGTGAGCTCAGGGAGTACACCTTCGACGCGATCCTGCACATCGACAAGGCGGCGGCGCCGGCGCCTGACAGCCTGCGACACAAGTGGCAGTTCTCCCGACGGGCGGTGGCAGCGCAAGCGGCCGAACCGGCAGACGAACGGTGTACCGCCGATGACGTGGCGTATGTCATGTATACCTCGGGAACGACGGGCAAGCCCAAGGGAGTGCTGATCCCGCACCGCGCCGTCAACCGGCTCGTGATCAATACCAACTACATCCAGATTGGCCCCACCGATCGGATCCTGCAGACGGGCGCCCTCGGCTTCGACGCTTCAACCCTCGAGTTTTGGGGCGCTCTGCTGAATGGTGGCAGCCTGTCCAGGCCACCGGCGAAGTCGTTTCTCGATGTCGGCGAGATGAAGCGGCTGATCCGCGAACAGGGGACCACCATCCTCTGGCTTACCTCCAGTCTCTTCAACCAGTTTGTCGATCAGGATATCACCCTCTTTGGAGCGTTAAAGACTCTGCTGATCGGTGGCGAGAGACTCTCACCCGACCATGTCAACCAGCTTCGACGGCGCTACCCGGAGCTGGCCGTCGTCAATGGCTACGGCCCGACGGAGAATACCACCTTCACATCCTGCCACCGCATCGAAAGGATCTACACCGGCGACATCCCGATCGGAACACCAGTCGCCAACTCCGAGGTGTGGATCCTGGACGAGGCGCAGGATCTGGTCCCTGTCGGTGTCGTCGGTGAGATTTGTGCGGGGGGAGACGGTCTGGCTCTCGGTTACGTGAACGATCCCGAACTGACGGCGCGCAAATTCATCGGGCACCCATTCGAACCTGCAAAGCGGCTCTATCGGAGCGGCGATCTGGGGCGTTGGCTGGCGGACGGCACCCTGGAGTACGTGGGGCGAATCGACTCCCAGCTCAAGGTGCGCGGCCACCGCGTCGAGCCCGGGGAGATCGAGGCGCAGTTGGGGCGATGCGAGGGGGTGAAGCAGGCGGTGGTGAGGGCGTGGGATCCTGGCGACGGGATCCAGATCCTGGTGGCCTACGTCACGGGCACCGACGCACTCGACCTGGACCAACTGCGGGAAGAGCTCAGAGGGGTATTGCCCGAATACATGATCCCTTCCCACTTGATGGCGCTGGAACGATTCCCCCTCACGCCCAATGGCAAGGTGGACCGCCAGCACCTGCCCGATCCCGACGCCAGAGGCAAGCGCGACCCACGGGTCCCGCTGGAGGGAGCCGTCGAGAAGAAACTGGGACAGATCTGGCGGGAAATTCTTGGCATCGAAGAGATCGGGGCGACCGATAGCTTCTTCGATGCCGGTGGCCACAGCCTCAAAGTCACCAAAATGGTCTCCAGCATCCGGGACAAATTCGGGGTCGAGGTCCCACTGGCGGCTGCCTTCAGGGGGCCGACGATTCGGGAGCTGGCGGCCACTCTCGTGGACCAGGCCAGATCCGGGATCCGCGAAGTCGACCAGGTTCTGGTACCGCTGGGTCCGGCCGCCGACCGGCCGGCGCTCTTTGCCTTCCCGCCAGGCACCGGCGACGTCCTCAGCTATGTACAGCTCGCCGATTGTCTCACGGAGTTCCGGCTCCATGCGTTCCAGTTCATCGCTGCCGAGTCGCGAATCGGCGACTACGCTGACCTCATCCAGTCCGTCGAACCGAGGGGCCCCTATCTGTTCCTCGGCTACTCCTACGGAGGCAACCTGGCTTTCCATGTAGCCCAGGAGATGGAGCGCAGGGGCAGCCGGGTCCAGACGATCGTTATGGTGGATTGCTCGCGAAGACTGGCCAGGTTCACCTACCCGGATGGCGAGGCGGAACGAGTCGCCCAGGAATTCATGGGTCACGAGAACCTTGCCGCCTATTTCGACAACGACCTGCTCAAGGAAAAGGTGTATCGGCAGATCCAGGCCTACTATCGATACAGCGGCGAGACAGTGGAGTCAGGAACAGTGCAAGCAGATCTCCACGTGATCCTTTCAGAGAACGCGGTGACTGAATATCGCGATGCGGCCGGGCAACTGGTGGCCGACACGTTCGGGTGGCAGGAACTGACATCCGGAGACTTCGCGACGCACACCGGATTCGGGACCCACAACCAGATGTTGTACGAACCTGCGCTGGGCCAGAATGCGCAGATCCTCCAGTCGATTTTCGCAGATTTACCCATATGGAGTGAAGGGCAATCATGATGGAGCTCGCAGACAGGGCGGCTCGACAGGAGTCTGAGGTTCGATCGTACTGCCGATCCTTCCCCACGATCTTTGAGAAGGCCAAGGGGTCGTATCTGTACGACCATACCGGGAAACGGTATATCGATTTCTTTTCTGGTGCCGGAGCGATCAACTATGGCCACAACAACGATCGCATGCGCCAGGCCCTGATCGCGTACATCCAAGCAGATGGGATCACCCACAGCCTGGACATGGCGACGACGGCCAAGCGCAAGTTCATGGACCGCTTCGAGGCATCGATTCTTGCGCCTCGGGGACTTGATTTCAAGATGCAGTTCACCGGCCCGGGAGGAACCAACGCCATCGAAACCGCGCTCAAGATCGCGCGACTCACCACCGGGCGTTCGCACATTGCCGCCTTCACCAACGGCTATCACGGCCTGACATTGGGCGCGCTGGCGCTGACGAGCAACGCCCACTACCGGAATGAGGCTTTCATAGACCGCAGCAATGCCTCCTTCCTTCCCTTCGATGGCTACCTGGGTCGAGATGTGGATACCATTGCATACATTCGAAAACTGATCGAGGATCGCGGCAGCGGCTTCGATCTGCCCGCCGCCTTCCTGGTGGAGACCATACAGGCCGAGGGAGGAATCAATGTTGCCGGCACAGGTTGGCTGCAGAGCCTGGATGCCCTGTGTCATGAATTCGGCATCCTCCTCATCATCGACGATATCCAGGTGGGCTGCGGACGAACGGGAACCTTCTTCAGTTTCGAACGGACCGGCATCCACCCCGACATCGTCGTGCTGTCGAAGTCGATCAGCGGCTTTGGCCTTCCCATGTCGGTGGTCCTGATGCGCCCCGAGCTTGACCAGTGGAAGCCCGGCGAGGAGACAGCGACGTTCCGAGGACACAATCTCTCCTTTGTCACCGCCGTGGAGGCCATCTGTTACTGGGAAAGCGACGACTTCGCCCGCGGAATCCAAACGAGAGAGGATGTCATCACCAGGCGATTCAAGGAGTTGGCACAGTCCCAGCCGGCGTTCGATTTGAAGATTCGGGGGAAGGGACTCATCCACGGGGTCGAAATCTCCGATCCCGACAAGGCGAGAGCCGTGTCCCGGGAAGCGTTCTCCCAAGGACTTGTGATCGAACTATGCGGGCCAATGAACAACGTCCTGAAACTGCTTCCCCCACTCGTCATCGAAGCGAGCGACCTGGAAGAGGGCCTGGATATCCTTGTGCGGAGCATCCAATCCGTCCTCCTCGATGGGGCGCGTTGAAGGCACCTCAGCATGTGTCTGGAACTCCCCGACAACCAGGTTCACTTCTGGTACACCCGGTTGGCAGAGCAGGATCCGCGTGTCTCGAGACTTCGCGGTCTCCTTTCCAGCGATGAGATCGAACGCGCCCAACGGTTCCATCAGGAACGCGACCGGAGCAGCTTTATCATCTCCCATGGAGTACTGCGGCAACTGCTGTCCCGCTACCTGGATGGCAAGCCCGAGGACATCGACTTCGAAGCCGGCCCGTACGGCAAGCCTTCGCTCTGCCCCTCGTGCGGCGATCATTCCCTGCAATTCAACATGTCACACACAGAGGGTATGGCCGTGTTCGCCGTTACCCGGAACCGCCGGATCGGCGTCGATGTCGAGCGTGTAGATCGGGAGATCAAGGACCGCGACGAGATTGCCGCCGGCTTCTTCTCCGCTCAGGAGGCGGCAGTTTTCAGATCGCTGCCGGAAGAAGACCGAATGGAAGGGTTCTTCAACTGCTGGACGAGGAAGGAGTCCTTCATCAAGGCCAAAGGCGAGGGTCTCAGCTGCCCTCTGGATTCCTTCGCTGTGACACTTCGCCCGGGAGAGGAGGCCAAACTGCTCGCGGTGCAGGAGGGACGATCGGAAGACTGGTCGATGGCTTCGCTGGAACCTCTCGACGACTACAGGGCCGCGATCACTGCCGAAGCACCCTGGCAGCTGGCCGACATGGGCGAAGTCGTCGACGTCCCGCTGGGAGCAAGCGTGGAATCACCTTGAAATCAGGTACTTGTCAATGACAAGGTAATCCAGGCCGGTTGTGTAGAAGACCGTGACGGCATCCTCCACAGAGTGGATGATTGGTTTGCCCATCACATTGAAGGATGTATTTGCCAGAACGGGTACGCCCGTCTTTGCGTGAAATGCCCTGAGCAGCCGATAAAACCGTGGATTCCACTCTTCCTTGACGGTCTGTAGCCGACCCGTGCCGTCCTCGTGCACGACGGCAGGTACTTTCTCCTTACCGTGGGCCCGGAACGGGAGCGTGCGCTCCATGTAAGGCGTTTCCTGGTAGTCTTCGAAGTATTGCTCACCAAACTCGTGGAGAATCGAAGGCGCGATCGGTCTGAACCACTCCCGGAACTTCACCTTCTTGTTGATCTGCTCCTTCATATCAGGCGATCTCGGATCGGCGAGAATGCTCCGATTTCCGAGGGCGCGAGGTCCGAATTCTGCCCTTCCCTGGATCCAGCCGATGATTTCCCCGTCTGCCAGCAGTTGCGCCACACGTGTACAGAGCGACTGCTCGCTATCCATATGTTCGTAGTTCAGTTTTCCGAATCCGAGGATATGCTCCAGGTGCTGCAGATCGAGTTCGCTCCCTAGATAGGGAGAGTGCACGGCGGGGCTCCGCGCTTCTCCGAGCACGCAGTATTTCTCATAGAGGACGGCGCCAAGGCAGTTTCCATCATCTGCCGGGGCACTCGGAACGTGCAGTCGCTTGAACCCTGACATCTGCTGGATCTTGCCGTTGGCAGCGGAGTTCAGCGCGCATCCCCCGGCCAGCGCCAGATTGCTCGATCTGCCGGTCTCGTAAACCGCCTTTGCCAGGTCGACGATGACCTGCTCAAAGACCGTCTGGAAGTTACAGGCCAGATCTGCCGCCTTCATCACATCGGGATCGTCGTGCATCCGGAAGCCACCCACGAGAGCCTCCAGAACTGCGAGACTGTCCTCGCGGTAATGGAACTCGACGTCCATGCCGCGAACCACCATCAGTTCCTCGAAGAAGCGAAGGATCTTCTCCCTCTTGCTGCCATAGGCGGCCAACCCCATCACCTTCCATTCCTCACCCTCATACGGATTGAATCCGCAAAGACGAGTTACCAGCGTGTATATACTCCCCAGACTGTTCTGCGGACTGTTCTTGCTTAACAGATGAAAGTCATTGTCCACAAAATGATAGACGCTGGTCGCGGTCTCTTCGCCGAACCCATCGACGACCAGAACCAGACACTCTTCAAAGGGCGACGTATAGACCGCCGTGGCGGCGTGGGCCAGGTGGTGGGGCATGGTTTTTTTGCTGGTCGAAATCCCTCGTTCACGGAACAGATTGTAGGCTGACTTCTCGGGCAAGTGGCTCCGATTGACGGGGTATCCATGTAATACCCAGCCCAACTGATTCAGATAAAGCTGCTCCAGGGACAGCGAACAGGACATGATGGCTGGCTCAAGAGCCAGTTCCGGTTGGTCAAGCAGCTTTTCCCTGGTCAACCCCGCCCTTTCCAAGCTCTCATACAACAGCTTCTCATCCCAA
>CALFPI010000117.1 GCA_937919035.1 uncultured Gemmatimonadaceae bacterium | reverse complement strand
GTCCTGCCGCACCGCTGATACGGGAGTTGTCACGCGGTGCCGCTTGATTGCTCAAGCCGACAAAGTTATCGTAGCCGCCGGAAAAAACCTCAACCACACACACCAGATCGGTTGCATCATGGTTCGCATCGGAATTGTTGGCATCGGCTTCATGGGGGTTACGCACTTCAAGGCCATCGACACGGTCAAGGGCGCCAAAGTCACCGCCATCTGCACGCGGGACACGAAGAAACTGCGCGGCGACTGGCGATCCGTGCAGGGAAATTTTGGTGGTGGTGGTGGCGTTCAGGACCTCAAGGGCGTGGCTGCCTACGAGCGGATTGAGGACATGTTTGCTGATGACAAGGTCGATCTCATCGACATCTGTCTGCCGACGACGATGCATTTCGACTGGACCATGGCCGCCCTCGCCGCCGGCAAACACGTATTTCTGGAGAAACCCATCGCTCTCGATCTGCGGCAGGCGGATCGCATGGTGCGGGAGGCCGAGAAACGCAATCTGAGGCTGATGGTTGCCCACGTGCTGCGCTATTTTCCGGAGTTTCGCCTGGTAAAAGACCTGCTCGATGGGGGTGAACATGGCCGTGTGCTGGCGGCCGATTTCAAGCGTGTGATTTCAATGCCAAGTTGGTGGAATCCGAAGGATCTGGCGCGGACCGGCGGGCCGGCAATCGATCTGCACATTCACGATACTGACTTCGTACAGCACCTGTTCGGCATGCCTGAAGCGGTGACATCCACCGGCGTCGTCCGCCGTGGCGGCGTGGTTGAGCACATCGATACGCACTACCACTTCAAGGGGCCGCAACAGGTCAGCGCCTCAGGTGGCTGGCTGTCCCAGCAGGGCTGCCCCTTCGAACACGGGTACGACATCTTCTTCGAAGATGCCACCCTCAAGTTCAACAGTTCATGGGGGCAGCCGCCGGTGTTGCTCACGCGGGACGGCAAGTCGCGCCGACCGAAGCTTCCGGGCAAGGACGGCTTCATCGGCGAATTGCAGGAAGCGGTCGATGCCGTAAAGGCGGGCAAGGACTCTACAGTGTTATCCGGCAAGAGCGCACGCGACAGTCTGCGGGTGTGTCTGCGCGAGATCCAGTCGGTCAAACAGGGGCGGCGAGTCAAGATCTGACGTCGCCGTCCCTTGTTGCACGCTCGGCCAGCACTCAGGCGCTAAGAATGGCCTGCAGACGCTCGGCGATGATCTCCGCTTCGCCGGCCTGCAGGGTCTGCGGACCGATCGTCAGGGATGTCTCCGTAGCCGATGCCATGATCGCCGGGGAACCTTGCTCCAAGGCGCGGGCAACGTCACGAGCCTTGTGTCGGGCGCTGTCCGCAAAATGCAGGTGCACGAGGGGACTGGCAGGGGGAAAGCGGTTCTCATAGGCCGCCGTATAGTCGGCACTGACACCCTCGACCTCAGCGGCGATGGCACCAACGAGGCGGCAGCGGCGATTCCATTCAGCCACTGTCGCTGCTTCGTCGGCTTCCATGAAGAGTTCCACGGCCCGCAGCAGCCCGACGATCTCTTCCTTGCCCACCTTGTGAGCCCGGCCAACGCCGGAATTTGGGTTGCTGTTCTGGGCGGCTGCCTGCACAAGATCCTTGCGGCCGAGAATGAGCCCGCTCGACTGTGGCCCGAACAGACCTTTTCCTCCACTGAAGACGACGAGGTCTGCGCCAACAACAGTGACCAGATCTGTGAGGTTCGACTTTGGCGGGAGTTGTGCAGCTGCGTCGACGATGACGGGCACGCCCGCCGCATGGGCGACGGTGACGACCTCAGCCAGTTGTTCGACGGGTTGACTGCCAAGAAAAAATACGATGGCCGCAGTCTTCTCATTGAGAGCACTGCGGTAGTCGTCGATGGTTACGGCCTGCTCCGACCCCACTTTGATCAACTCGCCACCACACAGACGAAACCCCTGATGGACATAGTAGTGACTGTCGACGAGGCTGATGATGAACTGATTCGGCCGGCCTCCGGTGTCGGGCAAGGCAGCGATTGCGTCGCTGTCCGTGCCGGTGAGACAGGCGGCGCCTGAGAGCAACATGCCACTGGCGGCACCGGCACAGACGAAAGCCGCCGGCGTGCCCGTCAGTTCGGCAATGCGCAACCCGACCTTGTCGTGCAATTCGCCGAGGGGGACGAAGGAACGTGACGCGGCGGCCATGGCCTCAACCACTTCTACCGGCATGACGGAGCCGCCGAGGGTTGTGATCGTGCCACGAGCGTTGATGAAGGTGGGAACACCCAGACGCTCATAAATCGGGTTGGCAATCGGGTTGCTTGAGTTCATGATTCGTCGTCTTGGCTCCGGCTTTCGGTTGACAGTTCTTTTCGCGCAAGAGTACGTTAACCGCCATTCTCATCCAAGGATCGAGACCACAGGCAGTATGGCAGACAGCAAGACAGACAATCCGTCAGGAAACAGTTCACAGAAGAATCTACCAGTAAAGATGGCGCCATCGGCGTCCTCGGCTCTGGCCGGGCTCAGCGGTGTCAAAGTTCGCGTAACCGCGATTCTTGGCAGCGCCGAAATCACCTTTGATCGAGCGGTTGAGCTTGACCCTGAGAGTCTGTTGGTCGTCGATCGCAGCAAGGACGACCCTGTCGACCTCTGCGTCAATGGCGAAGTTGTCGCTCGTGGCAAGCTGGTCGTTGTGGGGGACACGTACGGCGTGCAGATCACGGAACTGGTGGAGCACAAATCGCACCGCTGACGCGTTGCGATTCGTGCCCCACCAGGTTCTTGTGAGTTTGCTTCGAGGTCTCGCACCGGCATAATTAAAAAGAGGGCGGGCACCTTTCGGTGTCCGCCCTCTTTGTGTGCTGCCGGCAGCGACTGACGTCTGGCGTCAGGCGCCCCGTGTCTTAGTGGTGATGGTGCCCGTGTCCGCCAGCAGGTGCGGCGGGCTCGTCTTCTTCTTCCTCGGTCACCAGAGCTTCCGTCGTCAGCAACAGGCCGGCGATGGAGGCGGCGTTCTCGAGAGCGGACCGCACCACCTTGGTAGGATCGACGACGCCCATCTGAATCATGTCGCCATACTCGTCGGTGGCAGCGTTGTAGCCGTAGCTGCCCTTCTTGGTGAGGACCGCCTGGACGACAACGGCGCCTTCCTGGCCAGCATTGACGGCGATCTGACGCATCGGCTCTTCCAGAGCACGACAGACAATCTTGATACCCACGGTCTCACCCTCGTTGGCGCCTTTGACGCCCTCGAGCTTGCTGATGGCACGAACCAGAGCTACACCACCGCCCGGAACGATGCCTTCTTCGACGGCGGCACGCGTGGCATGCAGAGCATCCTCGACGCGGGCCTTCTTCTCCTTCATCTCGGTCTCAGTGGCAGCACCGACACGAATGACGGCAACACCCCCGGCGAGCTTGGCCAGGCGCTCCTGCAGCTTCTCCCGATCGTAGTCAGACGTGGTGTCGTCGATCTGGTGACGGAGCTGCTCAACACGGCCCTTGATGTCGGCAGGCTTGCCGGCACCCTCGATAACGGTCGTGTTCTCCTTCTCGACAACGATACGCTTGGCCCGACCCAGATCGGACAACTGAATGCTGTCGAGGGAAATCCCGAGGTCCTCGCTGATCACCGTGGCACCGGTGAGAATCGCCAGGTCCTGCAACATCGCCTTGCGGCGGTCGCCGTAGCCGGGAGCCTTGACGGCAGCAATCTGCAACGTGCCGCGGATCTTGTTGACCACCAGTGTCGCCAGGGCTTCGCCTTCAACATCTTCGGCGATGATCAGCAGAGGCTTGCCGGCCTTGGAGGTCTTCTCCAGAATCGGCAGCAGATCCTTCAAGCTGGACAGCTTCTTTTCGTTGATCAGCAGGTAGGCGTCCTCAAGGACGGCCTCCATGGAATCCTGGTCCGTGACGAAATACGGGCTCAGATATCCACGGTCGAACTGCATACCTTCAACGATGTCGAGCGTGGTCTCAGTGGACTTGGCTTCTTCGACAGTGATGGTGCCATCCTTGCCGACCTTGTCCATTGCTTCGGCGATGGTCTCGCCGAAGAATGAATCACCGTTGGCGGAGATGGTACCGACCTGTGCGACCTCGCTGTGGTCCTTGACCTTCTTGCTCATGGCCTGCAGGCTGTCGACGACGATGCGGACTGCCTGATCGATGCCGCGCTTGACCTCCATCGGGTTGAAACCGGAGGTGATGGCTTTCAGGCCCTGAGTGTAGATGGCCTCGGCGAGAACGGTGGCTGACGTCGTACCGTCACCGGCGACATCGCTGGTCTTGGAAGCGACTTCCTTGACCATCTGGGCGCCCATGTTCTCGTAGGCATTGGGGAGTTCGATTTCCTTGGCGACGGAGACACCGTCCTTCGTCACCGTAGGCGAACCCCAACTCTTGGCGATTACTACATTGCGGCCGCGTGGTCCCAGGGTGACCTTGACGGCCCGACTGAGCTGCTGGACGCCGGAGAGAATGTGCTCTCTGGCCTCCTCGCGGAATGCGATCTGTTTAGCAGGCATGGTAAACGATCTCTCCCGTGATTACGATATGACGGCGAGGATTTCTTCCTCGCGCAGGATGAGGTGCTCTTCGCCGTCGAGCTTGACCTCGGTACCGGAGTACTTTCCGATGAGAACCTTGTCGCCCTTTTTGACTTCAAGGGGAACTCGCTTGCCCTCATCGAGACGTCCAGGGCCGCAAGCAACAACCTCGGCCTCCTGGGGCTTCTCTTTGGCGGTATCGGGGATGATGATGCCGCCGACCTTCTGTTCACCATCGTCGTCGAGCCGCTTTACGAGCACGCGGTCGGCGAGAGGCTGGATCTTGGACTTGGCCATCACTGAACTCCTTGGTAAGTGACGTGTTGATTGAGACCATCGAATGCGATGCTGACGAAATGATTGCGCCGGATACATTCGTATATAAGCTGGTAATGCAAGGATCGTACCAGCAATGAAGCAGCCCTCAGGTGCAGGCGTAACTCGTTGTCAGGTAAGGATCTTAGAGCGAGACGATCAGATCGCCCTGGGCAATTCAGGCAAGTAAGTTTCTCTAAATGAGACGTATCGAAATCAATATAGCGTCTTTCTAAATCAAATAACATGTTGAATATAAAAGAGATAACAACGCTTTCCCAAAAAGAGAAAGTTAAAATCGACAGAAATTCTCAAAATGGCAACGGAGCGGCCCGTGGTTGAGGCTGCGGAGCTGACGCCAGCACTCCGCCAGCAGTTGCTCGTCTATCTCGGTGATCGACTGCGCACGGGCGAGGTCCTGATCACGGTCGAGCAGTTTGCCAGTGCTGTGGAAGCCGGCTACCTGTCGCTCGTCGGTCAGGAAGCGGACCAGGCCAGGCGCCACCAGTTGACTCAGTTGCTGGCCGCGGCCAACGCCGAAGATCCCGCACAGCTGCTGGCACCAGGAGTCGAGAATTGGGTGGCGCTGTCCGTATTTGCCCAGGTGCGCAAGGCGGGTTGGGGAATTACGGAAGTTCAGGAGCAGGGAAATCAACTGATCCGGGATTTTCTGCGGACCGAGCGGGCCAAGGCTCTGCTGGAGCAACTGGGGCTCAAGTCGCAGCTGGTGAACATGAGCAACTGCTTTCGATTCGTTGTCAACCGGATCGCAGGCCGTCAGGATGACTCGCAGAAGGACGCCTCCCAGCGCCTTGCAGGGCTTGCCGCCGCAGCCGGAGAGCGTCTGGCGGCAGCTGCACGTCTGGCCAAAGAGAAACTTGTCGTGTCATCGGAAGACCTGTCGATTGGGGCCGAGGAGCGTATCGAAGCTCTGTTGGAGGCTCCTGTCGATCTCCCGGACGCAACCGAAATCGCCGCCAGGAAGGAGTCTGAAAAAGCCCTCCGCGCGGAACTGCGTCAGGCGCAGATGGGTGAATTGATGACCAATCTGGACAACTATATCGCGCTCGGTCGCATCACTGCCGAAGATGCCGAACGAATGCGCAAGTCACACCAGGTCGATGAAGCCATACGCAGCGGCAAAGTCGACAAGGAGAAAGGCAGCAAGATCCGCAACAGCATTCTGTCGGGGGAGGCACGCGACCGGGTCGAAGGTCAGGTCAAGGAAGCGCTCGACTTCGCTGTGGCTTATGTCCAGGTCTTTGTTGCGTTGGGACGGATCGATGCACGGTTCGATCCCGGTTTGCGGTTCCTGGTCCGCCATGGGGTTGCGATCAACGAGGATGCGGAGGCCGGCGTCGCTGTCGGTCTGGGGCCGGTGGTGGAGGCGCTCATGCTCGATGCGGAGGCCTTGCGACCGCTGATCGACCTCATGGACCGCAAGGAAGCAGAAGTGCGTATGATCGCAGCGCGCATGCCTCC
>CALFPI010000116.1 GCA_937919035.1 uncultured Gemmatimonadaceae bacterium | reverse complement strand
GGCATGCTTCATCATCGAACAGAAGCTGCGTGACACCCTGTCGATCCCGGTCTTCCACGACGATCAGCACGGCACGGCGATCGTCAGCGGCGCGGGGTTGCTGAATGCGGTAGAGTTGGCGGGCAAGTCGCTGGATCAGGTGCGGGTCGTCTATGCCGGTGCCGGTGCAAGTGCCCTTGCTTGTGCTGCGTTTCATCAGACGCTCGGTGTGCGTGCGGAAAATCGTATCGTCTGTGACTCGCGCGGTGTCATTTACCGCGGCCGCACCGAGGGTATGAACGAATACAAGGAGAAATTCGTCGCCGATACCGCGGCACGCACCATCGAACAGGCCCTGCAGGGCGCCGATGTATTGATCGGTCTGTCCGGTCCCGGCAGCGTCACGGCGGACATGCTCAAAGGCATGGCGCCAACGCCGATCATCTTCGCCATGGCCAACCCCGATCCCGAGATTCCCTATGACGAAGCGCAGGCGGCGCGCCCCGATGCGATCGTCGCCACGGGACGTTCGGACTATCCCAACCAGGTGAACAATGTGCTCGCCTTTCCCGCCATCTTCCGTGGGGCCCTCGACGCACACGCCACGAAGATCACCGAGGAGATGAAGGTCGCTGCAGCACGGGCGATTGCCGCCCTCGTGCGCGAAGAGACGCCCGATGAAGTACTGCGGGCCTATCGCATCGAGCGCCTGCGCTTCGGCAAGGAGTACATCCTGCCCAAACCGTTTGATCCGCGTGTTGTGCTGACGGCAGCGCCGGCGGTGGCGCAGGCGGCGATCGACTCAGGCGTGGCCCAGAGACACCTGAATATGGCGGCGTACCGGCTCGAGCTGGAGCGCCGACTGGGAAGCAGCCGCGAGGTCGTGCGGCTGGTCATGGCCAAGGCAGCAGAGAATCCACGCCGCATCGTCTTTCCCGAGGGCGATCAGCCACGTGTGCTGCGCGCCTGTCACATGGTGGCTGAAGAAGGCATTGCCATACCTATCGTCATTGGTGATGAGGCCGACATCGTGGCGCAGCTGGATGATCTGGGTTACGACCGGGACTTCCTGCAGATCGTTGATCCGGCGCACTTCGCCCGGCTGGATGAGTACGCCGGCGAACTCCACAGACTGCGGCAACGCAAGGGGCTGACCCTGGCACAGGCTCGCGGACACTTGCGCCATCGACACCATCTGGGACCCATGATGGTGCGCATGGGGGATGCGGACGGACTCGTGGGAGGCTTGCTGCACCATTTTTCGGAAACGGTGCGCCCTGCCCTGCAGATCATCGGTCTGGAAGCGGGCGCCAAACGAGTCGCCGGTCTCTATATGATGGTCATGCGCAATGAGGTGTTGTTCTTCGCCGACCCCGTGATCAATATCGATCCCACGGCAGAAGAGGTGGCCGAGATCGCCCTGCAGTCGGCGAATGTGGCGCGTTGTTTTGATGTGGAACCGCGCGTGGCAATGTTGTCCTTCTCAACCTTCGGCAGTTCCGACCACGCCCAGGCGGCCAAGATGCGGCGTGCCACCGAACTGGTGCGGGCGGCGGAGCCGGATCTCATCGTTGAAGGTGAGATGCAGGCGGATATGGCATTCCGGCCGGAGACGATGAACGAAGTCTACCCCTTTGCGCGGCTGGGTGGTCGTGCCAATGTGCTGATTTTCCCGGACCTGAGTTCAGCCAACATCGCCTACCGGCTGGTCAATGCTCTGGCCGGGGCTGAAGCGGTCGGTCCCATCCTCATGGGACTCGACAAACCGGTACATCTGATGCCACCCAACTCAACGGTGGAACAGATCGCGGTACTGGCGGCGATCGCCGTGGTCGACGCCCAGATCCGGGAGACGGTCAGCTAGCGCCGATTGCCACGCGGCTCTAAGCGGCGCTCTGCATGGTTTCGGGAAACAGCAGTACCTGCAACACCTCGATGACTGCACGCAGGACCTCGAGGGGGGCGGCGCCGGCGTCGATTGTACGGATCAGTTCCACGGGATAGAACTCCAGCACCGGATGTGTTTCGGCCTCGTACTCGCGGAAGCGGCGGCGCACGACATCCGGGTTGGCGTCGTCGAGCCGATTCTCGCGCAGCGCCCGCTGGCGGATGCGCTGCACCATCTGTTCTTCGTCGGTTGCCTGCAGGTGCAACAGCAGGCGAACATCGAGGCTGCCCTGCAGCATCTCGGCCTGATGGCGGCTGCGCGGGATGCCATCGAGGATGAGCGTATCCTTGTGTGGATCGAAGCGGTTCGTGGAGACCAGCTTGTCCATGTGGTGTTGCCACAGGCGGATGGTCACATCATCGGGGACCAGTTCACCCCGCGTGGAATAATCGAGGAACACTCTGCCAAGATCGCTGGCGGGGTCCAGTTCGCGGAACATCTCACCGGACGACAGATGCATGAGGCCGGGGACGCCGGAAAGGATATGGCCCTGAGTACCCTTTCCTGATCCCGGTGCGCCGAAGAGAAGGACAGCCCGGAAGGGATTTTCCTGGGGAGTCATCGTTGGTCTCCTGATGGTTGCAGCACGTCGATTCCGTGAAGAATATGTGATTCGGGATGACAAGCAACCCGCCCACGAATGGCTCGCAAGGGCTGTGCCACGAGGGCGCTGCCAGGCCATCGCCTCGGAGCCAGGGGCGATGCCCACAGGGGAGGCGCTACCAACGGGGTCGTCAGCGAGACAGGCCCGTCGCGGAAAATGTTGCACGTGGGACGTGCCCGTCCGTTGTGTGAACTGATTCGACCGATATATGCCGGCGCGCACTGTGGCACGCGCCTTGCGATTGGCCAGCCACTCCACATCCCTCAAAAACCAACGAGTCTGATCCCATGGGAAAACAAACCCTGATCGACATTGCCGCCGCAATGGTCGCCCCTGGACGAGGCATCCTTGCCGCCGATGAGAGCACCTCGACCATCGGTAAGCGGCTTGCATCCATCAACACCGAATCCAGCGAGGCCAACCGACGTGCCTACCGGGAATTGCTGTTCACTGCGGCGGGGCTCGAGCAGTACATCAGCGGCGTCATTCTCTATGACGAGACCATACGGCAGGCGACGACCGCTGCTACACCCTTCGCGGAGCTTCTCGCCAGCAAGGGTATCCTCCCGGGAATCAAGGTGGACACGGGAGCGCACGAGTTGGCAGGATTCGCGGGAGAAACGGTCACAGAGGGGCTCGACGGCCTGCGTGAACGCCTGCATGAGTACGTCGAACTTGGTGCGCGCTTCGCCAAATGGCGGGCGGTGATTCACATCGACAAGGCGGCGGGACGGCCGACGGCAGGTGCTGTCGAGGTCAATGCCCACGCCTTGGCGAGATATGCGGCGCTGTGTCAGGAGGTCGGTATCGTGCCGATCGTCGAGCCGGAAGTGTTGATGGATGGCAGCCACGATCTTGCGACCTGCGAGGCGGCAACGGCCAAAACCCTGACCAGCCTCTTTGCCCAGCTACGAGCGCAGCGTGTGGCGCTGGAAGGCATCGTGCTCAAACCGAACATGGTTGTTTCGGGCAAGACCTGCCCGGAACAGGCCAGCGTCGACGAGGTGGCGCAGGCCACCGTGCGCGTGTTCCGCCGGCTCGTACCGGTCGCCGTTCCAGGTATCGCCTTTCTCTCGGGGGGGCAGAGTCCGCAGATGGCGACAGCCCATTTGCAGGCGATGAACGATCTCGGTCCCCTGCCATGGGAAATGACTTTTTCCTACGGTCGGGCCCTGCAGGAGACTGCGCTTGCAGCGTGGCATGGGCAGCCAGACAGAGTCGCCGACGGCCAGCAGGCTTTGTTGCTGCGCGCCCGGCTGAACAGCGCGGCGCGCTCAGGAACGTATGGCGTGGCGATGGAGTCGGGCCCTGGGTGACCAGCACGTGTGACGGGTACAGGTGTTGCTATTGTTGCCGCGTATTCATGAACCGCAGCCTGGTGTTCATCATGCAAAGGAGGAAGAAATGCACAGCCGACGCCTCTTGAAAATGCGAGAGTTCCTGGTGCCTGTTGCCTTTGCGATCCTCTGGGGCCTGCTCGCAGTCTGGTTGCACGGCGGCAGCAGCATCCCATAGGCAGAGTACGACCCGTCCCGGACCATCGGGTTGCGGAGTGCTGCAGGTGGGGTGAGTGTGGGACAGGGGGCTCAACTGCAAGCAGTTGGGCCCCCTGTGCGTTCTGTCAGTTGACGGCGACCAGCGTCAGGTCCAGGTCCTTCTCCAGGGCCTGAATCTGTGACACCTCTGCCTCGGTCAACGACGCCGGCTCGGCTTCAATGCCACTGAGGGCGATGACGGTTCGCCCCGTGTTGGACTCGAAGGACTGCAGAGCGCGGAGCTGATCAGCGGACAACATGGCAATATTGTAGACCATGGGGAGCCTCCTGTGTGGGGTCGATGGCTTCAAATTATGCCAGCACGGCAATCGGTCAACTGGTCCTGCCGTCGCCGGCGTCGGTCAGGGGGCTCGCGTTGAGAGGGGATGGCTGCTATCGTTGCCCCAATACCTAACAGCCGCCATCTCGCAGCGCTGCTGCTCACTATCACTTATCTGGGGGCGACCTCTCTATGGGCCGCTTCGCCAGGCCCCACTTCGCCAGTCGCCGCTGCGCCAGTCACGACTGTTCTTGGGGCTACATCAGCGGATCTCTATCCGACGTGGCGCTGGAGCAAGTTTGGCGAGGTTCAGGGTGTGTCCTCCGGAGCGTCCTTTGTGCGCGAAGGTGCCGATGGCACGATCTGGGTGGGGACGCGTGATGGCGCTCTCTGGTTCGATGGCTACAGGTTCATCCGTCCCCCGGGTCCGCACTACACGGTAAACCGGCTGCTGGCCCTGGCCGACGGTGACGTGGCTTTCACCATCGATGGTGTGCTCCACGTCGGTGGCCGTGACGGTTTCACCGCCGTTGACTTGCCCTTTGGCGTGTTCAATCTGGTGACGGATGAGTCCGGTGGACTCATGCTCCTTTCGCGGACCTCAGACCTGTACAAACTGCAGGATGGTGACGTGCAGCCGCTGGCCCTACCGGCAGGCGTGCGTCGTGAGGACGTCCTCCATCTGCAGAGCGACGGCGAAACGGTCTGGCTGCGGGTTGCCGATGGCGCCTTCCGCCGCCAGGGCAATGACTGGGTTCGTGAACTTCAGGGCCGCGAGTTGCGATATCTGACGGCGGGGGCTGACGGGCGCCGCTATGGGGCGGTGGAACTCCCCATCGAAGACCGTGGCCTGTGGTCGTGGGAGCCAGGCGGAGAGTTGAGCCGGCTAACGGGACGTGTCTCGGATCTGATTCGTGTCATCGCCGGCGCCGCCGATGGTCGTCTGCTGGTTGTACAGGAGTCGGGCACCATCCTCTGGAAAGAC
>CALFPI010000115.1 GCA_937919035.1 uncultured Gemmatimonadaceae bacterium | reverse complement strand
CCTTGATGATCTTGCTGCGGACGTTGTTCTCGATGGTCTCGGCGACGGCCCCGGGATTTTCTTTGACGGCGCCAAGACGGCTGGTCACGGCCTCTGCGATGCCGCTGCCACATCCGCTGCCACATCCGCTGTCAGGCCCCAAGCCTGGCATGGACACGAACCCTGCGTATACTCACTGATAACCTTCGTGACAGGTGTCACGAGCCCAATCGCCACCCTCCCGGAGCCATCTGCAATGGACCTGAAGCGCGCCCTCGGTCTCGGCATTGCCGACCTGCCCGAGCATCGGGAGCAGTTACGGCGCTACCTGAATCTCAAGCTGACCGCCCTCGGCCTCAGCGTCCCGCCACGGCCGCAGGATGTCGAGTTTCTCGAGGTGGCTCGCGACCTGCTGGCCAACTACCGGCAGCAGCAGCGTTTGCTTGCCGATCACCTCAACCCGGTGGATGGTCGCATCCAGGCCTTTCTCGACGCCTATGCCGCCGGGCTACCAGAGGACCAGCAGCCGCAGCTGCCAACGCGCACGCTCACCCTCGACCACCACGGTCTGGCGCGCGAGTTGTCGCTGCCGGCGGACGGGGATGAGTATCATACGCCGGACATCGATTCCTACCGGGTCCGCCAGGGCGTGCTGCACAACCCGCGCCACGACCGGCGCACCACCAAGGGTGTGTTTCATCTGGCCGATGGCAGCCTGCCGGTGCCGGCAGACAAGCCCGAAGTGCCCCGGCATGTCTGGGCGGCGCTGCTCTGCCATGCCCTGGCGCCGCCCCCCGAGTCGCTCCTGCTACCCTACCTGCACGACGCCCCAGGTCCGGCGCGCGCCTGGATCAGTCTGCTGCTGCGGCCCACGGTTGTTCCCCAGATCCCCGGTCGGCAACCGCGGCAGAGCATGGAATTGCGTTTCCTGGCCCCTGGCAGCCTGACGGCCAATCTCGATTTCGTCGAGTCCATCTTTGGCAACGCCGGTGATCCCTATCTGCCTGAAAACGATGCCGCTCTCGACGTCGATCACTGGACGGGCACAACGGGTTGCGTGGTGCTGGCGACGCACCTGCTGGGTCTGCGCAAGAAAGATCTCGGCCTGCCACACATCAAAGATGCCAGCGAACGCCAGCGTCGCGATGGTATGTGCTGGTCACGGCAGGATGAGCTCTACAATGATGGGCAGCCGTACAAACTCTGTGCGCGTAGCGCCGACGGCGTCATCGTCACACTGATCGCCGACAACTACTTCGGCTACTGCAAGAAGGAGGTGAAGACACAGATCTCCTTCAGCGCCAACCTCGTCGGACTCGCCGAAGAGGAGCACGCTGGTGGCGCCCTGGCCTTCGCCACGTCGCACCTGGGTGACAGCTACCAGGTGGACGGGCGCGTTCCTGTCGGCGACCACAGTTACGCCGATGTCCTGGAGCGTTACGCCGGCATGCTCGATGTGCAGGAGGAAGGCTACGCCCTCGATCGTACCCATCCGGGCGTGTACTACATCCCCGAGGATACTCGTTTCGCCATCGAAGATGGCAGCCTCAGCTGGGCGCACAACGGCCAGCGGCAGAGCCTGCCCCTGCTGCGCGGGCAGGACTATATCTACCCGTCAGGCTACCGCATGCGTTTCGAACGACATCCAAATGCTGCCAGCTGGCGTCTCGTCGGCACACGACCAGAGGGCACCATGTGCCACAAGCCCTGTACCGTGTCCGGTGGTGGCAAGTCCGAGATCTCCAAGTCCCTGTCGGACACCATGCTCTTCGCACCTCTGTACGTGCCCGACTTCCGCCGCGATATGGACAGGGCCGAGGCCCTTCTCGAACGCGACTACGGGGACCGGCTGTTGCCGCACCTGCGCCCCGACTATGGCGCTGCACCGACGCGCCCGGTGCTGTCGACGCTGCGCACACTGGGCTCGGTGATCAAGCTGTTCACACCATCCCCCGAGGAGTTCACGCCACAGTACAGCGCCTGGCTCGAGACCGTTCCCAACCATATCAAGGCGCTGGTCTTCATTATCAAACGCTTCTACCGACCCGACTGGGACGGCGACTGGCGCAGCCACTTCTCCGTCGACGTCGTCAACGGACGCCAGGGCAATGAGCTGCGTTTTGAGGGACGCAAGTTGATGTCAGGCTATCTGCGTGTCGGTGTGGACCACAGCGGCAGCTGGCAGATCCACAAAGTGCGGCAGGATTTCCTGCCCGCTTTCAAGCTGCAGATGGAGGATGATATCACCGCTGCCGTCGTTGTGCCGCGCACCTGGCTGGCCAATCATCCTGCCGATATCACCGCGCCCTCGGCGAAGCTGGTGGAGAACTGCGAGTATCGCCTGTTCCAGCGGCCGGATGATGCCATCCACCGCGGTCTGGACCATCAGGCGGAGAAGGACCTGGCTGCTGCGGACATATTCGCCTCCAACTTTGCGGCACTCAACACAGACGACGCCTGCCAGTTCGTGCAGCAGGAGGTCAGTTTTTCCGCCTGGACCGAGCCCATGCAGCGGGTGATCCGCGAGACGTCGACGGCAGGTCGCGCCTGGGTGGTATCCTCGGCCCATGCGCGGATTGTTGATGGGGAACGATCGAAGAACCCACGCTACCTGCAGACGCGGTCTGATCTGATCGATGACCGGGACGCCTACGTTGCCACCACGAGCGCGCGCCTGTGGCGCAAGGTTCCCCTGGACGAGCCGGTTCTGTTCCCGGTGCAGGCGGTGCTGACGGGTCGGCGCAACAACCCGGGGGATCGAGACGCCGGCATTCGTCCCCTCGCCGTCTACGGACCGATCCACTACCAGGAACTGCCGGAGTTGTTCATGGACTTCGTCTGCAGTCTCACCGGAAAGTCGCCGTCGACGACGGGCACCGGCAGCGAAGGGGCTCTCACCAAGGGGCCCTTCAACGCGTTGCGCGCCACGGCCGATCTCAACGCCAACCTGCTGGCCATGATCCTGTGTGGTTTCGACGGCTTCTCCACCGCCGCCGGCTGGATCGGCCCCCGGCACCGTGTGGAGCACGATATCAGCCTGCTGATCCCGGAACTCTGGTGCCGCATGGGTGCTGCCGAACGTGACCCGGCGCAGCTGATCGAGGCGGGGTACCTGGAGCGGGTGCCGGATCTTGTGCACGAGGGTCGTACGGTCCTGGCCAGCCGTCTCGGCTACCGCATCACCGAGACCTTCGTGCATACCTATCTGGGACGCATCTTCGATCATCCCGACGCTGTATTCGCCGAAACCATGCTGCGCCCCGAACTCCAGGACCGCGAAGATTACATCGACGGCGTCGACAACATCGTCGAGGCCCAGCAGCGCGTGGCGCAGACCTACTTCGACGACGGCTCCATCGACGAGGCCTGCCCCCCCTTGCGGGCACTGCTCGAGGTCATGGCCCATGGCCATGCGGACGGCCGCGGCATCGATGATCCCGGCCTGCGGGCCATGTTCCTGCGGGACACGGTTGTCGCCAGCGACTGGTATCAGCAGCGGCTGCGGGTCAAGCAGCAGCGGGACACCGAACTGTGGGAGCGCCACGCCCGTGCCATCGACGCCTTCCTGCGGCGCCCCGGCCACGAGGCCGAGGCGCAGCGCCTGGGACTGCCCGCCCGCCGTCTGCGAGCGGCGCAGGTCCTGGACCAGGTCCGCACAGCAGACTACCTGCAGGATCTCGTGGGTACTGTGGGGGCGGATCCACTGGGTGCCGCTGGTGCAACAGCCGTTCCCGCTGCGAGGTAGCGACCGTCCGTATGGAATGCCTCCCAGAGGGCCCGGGCGTTTTCGATGGGTACATCTGCCTGCAGGTTGTGTGATGTGCCGAGGATGTAGCCACCGCCCGGCGCCAGAGCGGCAACACGCTGGCGCACTGGCTCACGGAGCTGCTCGGGGGTGCCGAAGGGCAGGTGGCGCTGGATGGAGATGCCGCCGTGGAAGGCGAGACGGTCGCCGAATCCACGAGCCAGTTGCGCGTGGGCGGCAAATCCCTCCTGCAGGTACTGAGTCCACATCGCCGCCGCCTGCTGTCAATCAGTGAATTCGATCAAATCCGCCCGGATGGCGAGGGTCATATCCGCGTAGAGCAGCAGATGCCCTGTGCCGCCGATGCGGGCCAGAGCGAGGGCCCCGGTTTCCTGGCCCGTAGAGAAGGTCACTCCTCCAACATACGATGCCTTGGCTGCGCCGGAGACACCAATGGCAACGATCCGGTAATTCGGTTCCGCCGCTGGCCGGGTGCTTGCCCGACGTCGGTGGGATATGGATACTGCCGCGTATTCACACGTCCCTGCGCCGAAAACCGGCGACAACAGCAAGGATCTCCACCATGGCCTTCACGCTCTGGCAGTTGCCCTCTCAGACCCGCAGTCAGATGAACAGTTACGTCATTCGCTCGGCCCATGGCAGGCTCATCGTCATCGACGGCGGCATGACACAGGATGCCGGTTACCTGAGAGGTTTCCTGGCGGCTCATGGGAATCACGTCCATACCTGGTTCATCACACATCAGCATCTCGATCACGTCGATGCGCTGACACAGATCCTCACCAGCGCCGGAGATCTGGACATCGGGCACATCCATGCGTCGCTGAACACAGCGGCCTGGGTGGCGGCGCACGAAGCGAGCCAGCTGGACTCGACGGTGCAACTCAACGAGGCGCTGAAGGCGACCGGCAGGGATGTGGTCGACCTGGAACTGGGTCAGGTCCTGCAGATCGATGGCGTACGCTTTGAGATCCTCGGCATCCGGAACCCGGAGATCACGGCCAATGCCATCAACAACTCGAGCGTCGTCATGAGAGTGGGTGATGAGGACAGGTCCGTCCTCTTCCCCGCAGATCTGGGTGTAGAGGGGGGACGGAAGCTGCTGGCAGGGCCCTACCGGGAGCGCCTGCAAGCCGACTGCGTGCAGATGGCGCACCATGGGCAGAATGGTGTGGAGCAGGACTTCTACGCAGCCGTTGGCGCCAACGTCTGTATCTGGCCCACACCGCAATGGCTCTGGGACAATGACAACGGTGGGGGTGCGGGCTCCGGCAGTTGGAAGACGCTGGAGGTCCGCGCCTGGATGGATGCGTTGGGTGTGCGGCAGCACTATCGACTCTTCGACGGTCTGCAGGAAATCAGTTGAGTGTAGTCTCTGTCTGCGTGCCGGGTGCGTACGCCAGGGGGGTGACCTGAATGCGCACGACCGCCCGCAAAAGAGGCTTGCGGAAACGCCAGCTGAGACGTGTTGGTGTTGAACTCTCCTGGATGACACAGTGCTGGAACTCGAGGGCCCCATCGTCACTCGACACTTCCACCAGAACCGCCGCATCGTCGTCACCGATGCGAATGCTGCCGTCGGCACGGCACTCCCAGTGGGCGAAGGTGATGAGGGCTGTCTCGAACATCTCGGGTTGTGAGAACTGGACCTCATCAACGACGGCCACGCCACCTGCACCCTGACGTCGGTGGGTGAAGGCGCGGGTCAGCTTTGTGAGCGTGGCAACGCGGTAGGCGCCACGCAGATCGAGCTCGACATGCGCCTCGTCGTCGTCGAAGCGGGTCGCCAGCACCCGGCAGAAGATGTCCCGGCCGATGCCGGCGGTGTGCGCATCCTTGCCAGGCACCTGCAGTTGGCCGGCGACGACGGGCACCGGATGGCCGAAGGAATTCAGCAGATCGCCCTCATAGCGGCGGGCGCTGAAGGTACGCTCCGTGTAGACCTCGGCGCCGGGATCGGTGAGCAATTCGTGAGCGCCCATGAGGACGGTGAAGGTCCCCAGGTCATTGTGATTGTGGTTGACGCCGTTGTCCCCGCCTTTGAAGGTCGATGCCAGGCGTACCGACGCGTCCGGACCGGGGCGGCAGATGAGAAACTGGACATCGTCAAACCACTCGTGGAGATCGAGTCGATGTGGGCGTTCGCAGGCGTGGCGTACGTCGAGCTGATGGAACAGCACGAGGAGCCCGGAAAGGGGGGAGCGGAAGGGGTGGCCGGAGAGTGGATCGATGGGCACCGCTGTCGTCCGTTGCGGGCGTGTATCATCCTGGCGGTTGTTCATCCAGTGCACGAGCCAGGCGGGCAGCTCCACGTCACTGCGGCAATCGGCAAAACTCGGATAGACGCCCTGCTGGATCTCCATGCGCTGGCCGAAGTGGGTCAGGCGCTCCACACGGGGTTTGCGCAACCAGTCAACGGCGCCGCCGGTAACGGCGCGCATGAGTTCGGCAAGTGCCACATAGCAGCCAAAGCCGTAGGCCCAGTAGCCGACCCCCTCGGTATAGAAGCCGGATTCGGTGAAGCCCTGCTCCGAATAGATGATCAGCTTCTCCGCCGCCGCCGCGTACCAGGCGCGGTCCGCCGCCGACTCCAGCAGCGCCAGGGCACAGGCGACGGTATGCAGCAGGCAGACGGAGTTCCAGTTGTGGGTCACCGTCACCCACCAGTAGACATCCTTGCCACTCTCGATGCGTGTGCGGAAGGGATCGAGGGTCCGCCGTTTGACCTCGCATCGGATTGTGGCTCGCGTACGGGCCTGCAAACGGTCGCCGAGCAGGTAGTCGGTGGCGACCAGGATGGCGGCCGTATGCAGGGAGGCGAGGTCGTTGAAGATGGTGCGTCCCTCGACGGTGTCCTCGTTGTCATCGTTGCCCGGATGGATCCAACTGCGAAGGCTGAGGGTATCGTTGATGTCCGCCTCGATCATGTCGAGATGCCTGCCGGTGGGTTGCAGACATTCAGCGACGGGCAACAGGGCCATACGAGCGCGTACGTCGGGGGCGACGGCGTTCATCGCTGCCGGGCTGTGATCCCGCAGGCAGGCCAGATAGATGTCGTCCGTAATGCGGGGGAATGGCTGCTGCGTGGCTGCCGCCTGCGCCTCGTGCAGCAATCGCTGGCCGATTTCGTGCTGGCACAGTGACTCCCAGGCGGCGCGGTCGGTGCCCGGGCGGCCCAGATGGAATACCCCCTCGGGCATCAACGCCTGCAGGGCGGCAACACGCTCCGGCGCTGGGGCGAAGTTCTCGCCATCCGGAAGATTGATGTTGAAGTCACCTTGTCCCATGGTGGCCGACTCTCTCAGTGATCCATGAGGAACAGCAGCAACGCCGTGAGACTGTAACCATCACTCATCTGACGAGCGCGAATCATGCCCCGGATCTCGTCGATGGAGTGCCACTGCACGGCGTGGATCTCATTGCCATCAAAACCGCCTGGTTCGCCCTGGGCCAGGCAGTGGGCGACATGGAACACCCGGTTGGACATGCCGTTCTCGGGGTTGAAGCTGTACAGGTGACGGGCATCCGTCGTCGGGTAGCCGGTCTCCTCGAGGACCTCCCGCTGCGCTGCGGGCAGCACGCTCTCGCCGGCATCGATCACACCCGCCGGAACTTCCCACTCGATCGTACCCAATACATAACGATCACACTGCACCAGGAGGATGTCACCATGGGCGTTCTGTACGATGGCAGCCACAGCCTGCCGGTCAAAGTTCAGCACATGATAGCGGTCGATGATGCGTCCCTGTGGCAGCTGCACCTTGTCGACGAACAGGTTCACCCACGGGCTGCGATAGATGACCTCTCGCGCCAGCCGAACCGACTGAGACTGTGACGGCGGCACGTCCGACGCGGGGAATGTCTGCGGCATGTCATGGACCTGTGTCGGGATCAAGGTGAGAGGAACAGCACACGCCACACAATGAAATGGCTGGCAACGCAGCAGGCGATGCTGACGACTGTGAGGTTGAAGAACAGGCGCAGGCGTCGATCTGACAGCCGCCAATTGCTGGTGCCCAGCACAAGACAGCCGAGTCCGAGGGCACCCCATTGCCCCACCTGCAGCAGTGGCAATTGCTGGCCGAAGAGGGTACTCGGGCCGGCCAACGTCAACAGGAGATTCTGCCCGGCCGTGATCAGGAGCAACACGCCAACGACAGGCCCGACGTTCTGCAAGGATCTGATCATGCCCTCTGCCTCCTGCTCTCGGTCTGTCTCACGGTGCGCCGCTGGACCGACGAAAGAAGACCTGCGCAGGAGGGCCGGCAAGGGCCCCGTCTGGGGCTCACAGCGGCAGTCGCGTGCCGATGCCCAGTTCGAGGGCGCGCTCATACACCGGCATGGCGGCTGCCATGTCTTCGAGAGCCAATCCCAGATTGATGGCGATGGTGCGTTCGTCGTCACCCTCGCGCCCCGGCTGCTGCCCGGCGACGATCTGTCCCAGGTCGGCGTAGGGCTCGGGCGTGTCGGTGAAGTATCCCGCCGCCCGGTAGTAACCGAGTTGGCCCATATCGTCGGTAGCGAGCTTGTCTGCCTGGCGCAGGGCGGCGCCCTTCCAGTAGGAGTCGAAGTCCACGGGGCAGGCGAAGGCGCCTGGTGCCAGCCAGTCGACGTCGATCACGGGTGTGGGTGCCTTCAGGATCGGGCCACTGGTAACAACCAGATCGGCAGCAACGACGGCGGCCCGCGGCGCCTCAACAACCTCGATCTCCACATCCAGTGCCGCCGACATCTGTGCGGCAAAGGCCTCGGCCACCGGCCGCTGGACATCGTAGACCCACACCTTGCGCAGGGCGAAGAGGCAGGCCAGCGCCTGCAGATTGCTGCGGCCCTGTACGCCACAGGCAATGATGCCGACCGTGCAGCTGTCGGGGCGCGCCAGGTGACGGGCGGCAACGGCCGTGGCGGCACCGGTGCGCTGCGCCGTGATCCACGTGGCGTCCATGATCGCTGTCGGCACGCCGGTCTCCGGGTCATTGAGAATGAGCAGACCGGTGATGTAGGGCAGTCCACGCGCCTGATTGCCGGGATAACCGGAGATCCACTTGACGCCCGCCGCGCCGAGACTGGGGATGTATGCGGGCATGGCGTGGATGAAGGCGTCCGGTTGCGTGTGGATGCCGGGCTTGGGCGGCATCTCAACACGGCCTTCACCTTTCTCGCGGAACATGCTTTCTACCGCTTCGATGATCGCCGGCATCGACAGACCGACGGCGATGACATCCTCACGGCTCAAATAGAGTACGGAGTCCGGTTTCATGGCAGCTCTACGGGCCTTGGCCTCAATCCACACCCGAGAGGAACAGGCGGAGCAGGCTGCACTCCTCACAGACGTAGACGTCGACGATGGCGCCGACGTCCGGCAGGAAGGTGCGCTGCCCGCCGCCGACGACGGCACTCATCAGTGCCGTCTTGATCTCCCCATCGGTGACACGGACAAATTCTTCATTGCCGCAGTTTTCGCAGGGGTTCCGGATATGATCGTTCATTGTCGGCCCAGGACGGGGATCAGTCCTTCTTTGGCAGTGGACCTCGCCGCCGGGATTCTCCCGACGGTGCTGCAGCGCAGACTGCTGTTGCCGTACAATTAGGTGGAGCAGCAGCGCCGCCGCCAATGCCAGAATCATGGGCCCTCAGGGCGAGACCCAGACAGGAGCACCAGGATGAGCGACAGAATTCTCTATCGAAGTCAGTTTTCAGGGGCCGCTGCCAGCCAGGAAAGCTGGCGGACGGTGGCGCCACGCGCGGAAATCGCGGCCCAGTTCGCCCTCGACGACGCGGGCACCGGCTGGGGTGATGAGGCGGGTGCCCTCCAGGTGCGGCTGCCCCTAGTGGCGGGCGGCCAGGGGAAATGGGTGCGTGCTCTCGATGGCATCACCGGCGGTGCTACGTATCGACTCACGGCACGATTCCAGGCAACAGGTGTCGTCGACCCCGGACGCAGCCTCTACGCCCGCGTCATCTGGAAGGGGGCCGGGGGCGCCTCTCTGTCACATGACAAGCAGGAGTACTTTGCCGCCGTC
>CALFPI010000114.1 GCA_937919035.1 uncultured Gemmatimonadaceae bacterium | reverse complement strand
GCAAGCCCACAACGAGAAAGATCAGGCCGCCGAAGATCAGGAAGGCGGCGAAACGCACCTGCAGGACATCGCTGAAGACCCGATCCCCCGTGAGGGCGAACAGCACGAATACGGCTGAAGCAATGAGGCCACCGCGAGCGACAACGGTGGCGAAGCGTCGCAGGGGCAATTGGTGTAACAGGTCGAGCAGGTAGATGCTGAGCAGAAACGGATTCAGCAGAACGAACAGAAACGTCGTCGCCTTGATAAACTCATCCATGGCGCATCAATCACTCCTCACATCGCTGGCGAGGGACCGCTGCAGATGGCGTGTCTCGAATCGATCACGTCGGTTGCTACACAGGTCAGCAACTGAGCCCATTTTTCACGTCCTCGTCACGTCAAAGTGCTCCGCCAGTCCTGCGATCGCAAATACCCGCTGAGCAGCTCTACGCAGGAAATTCGGCTGCGGCCTCAGGGGGCCCAACGACACTTCGCCGTTATGGGTTCGCTACGTCACCAGGATTCCGGTGACCACATCGTGACCATCCGATCTGGCAGCTGCTGGAGAGGCGGGACCTGTGCTGAGCGGCGGCGTTCCCGTCAACCTCGGGCGGCGCCTCGGGGTGGACGCTTGAACTCGACGCGGTAGAGATCGTGCCGGCGATCCTTCAGGTTGCGCACGGTCCCGTCGTTGCGGGCTTGCCGCAACGCGTCCAGACGCAGGTCCGCCAGCGCCACGGCCTCGACATTCGGCGTCGTGTCCGCCGCGATGCCGTCGCGGGCAAAGGGGAAGTCGCAGGGCGTCAGGATGCAGCTCTGCGCGTACTGGATATCCATGTTCTGCACGCGCGGCAGGTTGCCCACGTTCCCCGCCATGGCGACGAAGCACTGGTTTTCCACGGCCCGCGCCTGACAGCAGTAGCGCACGCGCAGGTAGCTCTGCCGTTCGTCGGTGCAGAACGGCACGAAGAGAATCATCGCCCCCTGGTCGACGAGGTGCCGTGCCAGCTCCGGAAACTCGCTGTCGTAGCAGATGAGGATGCCGATGGTGCCGCAGTCGGTCTCGATGGGCCTCAGGGTGCTGCCCCCCTCGATGTTCCACCATTCCACCTCGTTCGGTGTCGGATGGATCTTCGCCTGCTCGGCGACGCGGCCGTCGCGCAGGAAGACGTAGCAGATGTTCTCCACCCTGCCGTTGGCCATCACCGTAGGATGCGACCCCCCGATGATGTTGACGTTGTACTTCAGGGCCATCTCGCGCATTGCATCCTTCAGGCGCGGCGTGTACGCCGTCAGCGCCTCGATCGCCTCGCGCGGTGTGTGCGTCTCCTCGTCCATCGACAGCAACTGCAGCGAGAACATCTCGGGGAAGACGGCGAAGTCGGCCTTGTAGTCGGACACGGCGTCCACGAAGTATTCGACGATGCCAAGAAACTCCTCAAAGGTTTCGACACGCCGCTGCAGGTACTGGATCGTGGCGACCCGCACCGTGTCCTTCAGCTGCGTCTGATAGCGGGGAGCTTCCGGCTCGCCCTCGGGGACCGAAGGGTTGCGCCACAGCAGATGCACCGCGTAGCCCAGGGACTCGTGGTCGTCGGGGATGTAACGCGGCAGGACGCCGAGCACCTCGAAACCATTTCGCAGCTGGAAGGACAGCACCGGATCGCGATGCACTTTGGTGCGCACCTGTTCGACGTAGTCGGCCACGTCGGGATACTGGCGGATGCGGCGGTGCAGCGAGGGGATGCGCCCGCCGAAGACGATCCCCTTCAGCCCCCAGCTGCGGCACAGTTGCTTGCGCGCATTGTAGAGGCGCTGGCCGATGCGGAAGCCCCGGTACTCGAGGGCGACGCAGACCTCCATGCCGTAGAGGTAGTCGCCGTTGGGGTCGTGCCGCGAGGCGTAGCCATTGCCCGTGATCCCGTCCCAGGTATGGGGCCGCAGGGCGATCTCTCCTTCGATGACGAAGGTCGCACAGTAGCCGATGGCCCGGTCGCCGATGACGACGACGAACTGCCCCTCGGGGAAGTGGCTGATCTGTCCCCGGATCTCGCTCTCCGTGTAGATTCCCAGACTCGAGTCGCCATAGACCTGGTCGGTCAGCGCCAGGATCCCCTCGATGTCGTCGAGGGTGGCGTTGCGGACCTCGATGGGCCGGCTGTCCTTGGGAAAGCTCTGCTCACGCGTAGGCAAGTTGCCGTTCCTCTCCGTGTGGGTGGGGGGACTCAGGAATCTACGCTAGGAACGGGACCTTGGTCCTCTCTTCTTGCTGCTCGATGACCGGGCCCCGCCCCGGGATCTACCACAATACCGCCGTGGTCTTCGACGCCGACGGTTCCTTGTGCGTCCCCAGTGGCCGGAGGCGGGTGAGGTAGCCCAGTCGATCTGCAACCTGCTGGGGCAGCAGATCCACAGGTTGGTTTTCACCCACTCCAGGATCTGCGCTTTGATCCGATCAGCCAGACCATCCCCGACTGGCGCGTGACCCACGACTTGTGATCCGACGGGCGTCGCCGCCGTGTGTAACGGGTCGAGCGGGGCAGTGTTCAAGCCTTGAACGTGTAGCTTAGACGCACCGCAGGACCACAGAGCTTGCCATCTGCCAACCCCCATCGCAAAATACCGTGCTCCGCGGTGAACCCTCGAGACCCTATGGACCGATATGTCTGACTCCGCACGCACACAGCCTCAAGGCATCAGCTTCACCACCGAGCAGAAACAGAAGTACGCTCGCGACGGGTGGGTTGTCATACCCTCACTCTTCACGTCGGCGGATTGCGACGGGCTCATCCGGCATATGGACGCTGTACACGCGGGCGGAGTAACCGTCGAGGGATTCGTCCCGCCTGCGGAGGGCGCCGATCATCTCATCGACGTCGACCAGTGTCACATCCACGACCCTGTCTGCCGCGATTTCATGCTGCATCCGAAGCTGCGCCAACCGCTCCGGGATGCCCTGGCCGGGGATGAGCCGGAGGGTATCAAGAGCCACTACTGGTGGAAGGGGAGCCAGTGGTCGCAGGGCTGGCACTGCGACGGCACTGCACTTCCGGGCTGCGTCGGCGTGTGGATTCCGCTTGTGGACGTGGATGAGTCGATCGGCACGCTCGCGTTGCAGACAGGCGGCCACCTGCGCCGCAAGCTGCACCACGATGACCTTCGGTCAGGGAAGTGGGCGGGCCAGCGCACGCATTCGGGCGATCCGGAGCTGGGTGCAAGGCTGAATACGGAGATCTTCGAAGAGAATGCAGCAGCCGGGTCCGAGGAAGTGACCATTGTCGCCAGCAAGGGTGCTGCTGTGATCTTCGACGGGTATCTGTGGCACCGAGGGGTCATGGGGGGTGACACGACCGCTTTTCGCCAGGTCTACGCGTGCCATTACGTGTCTCGCTCCTTCAGACAATGGCCGCACGTGTTGTGGGAGCGCATCGATTTTGATGGCATCAGGCGCTGGTCCACGGGCGACGAACCGACGCCGGCGGCTCGCCACAATGCGCGTCTGCCACGGCACCCGGCCATGGAGATCAGCAACGCGAGCAAGCACCCATCGCTGCTGCCGACGCGCAAGGATGCTCCCCTCCAGGTCCTTACCGAGGATCAGGCGGATGACATGGATCTGCAGGGGTTCACTGTGATCGAAGCTGCCTTCAGTGCAGAAGAGATTGGCCAGCTTCGGGATGAGATCGATCGGCTCGAGCCCGAGGGGATGACCCACCCGGTCCTGCAGTCGGCGTTGGTGCGCTCATTCTGCGCCGGTCCGGTCTTCCAGAGGGTCTGCCACGACGTGCTCAACTGCGATGATGTGCGGCTGTATCAGGACCAGGCGATGTATGAGGCGCCCTGTCCGGGCCGGATCAGCCTCTACCGTCAGGACATCGGCCGTAGTTTCGTCGAGCCCCTGCAATACCTGACGTGCTGGGTCGCGCTCAACGATGCCACCGAGGCGAACGGCTGCCCGTGGTTTGTGCCCGGGCTGTTCAGGCGAGGGCCGCTGCTGCACGAGTTGGATGAGAGCAGCGGTGACTGGACGATCAGCGGCCTCCGGTTTGACGATGCCGTCTGTGTTCCGGTCAAGGCGGGTTCGGTGCTGCTCTTCTGGAGCCTGACGCCGTACATGACAGGCGCCAACAGCACCGACAGTGTGCGCAAGGCCTACGTGTGTCAGTATGCTCCCGATGGGTATGATGACAGAATCTGGGACCACGATGCCAACGGCGGGCAAGGAGGCCCCATGAGGCCGGCCGCCGCCGGGAAGGCTGCTGTGAACGAGATCAGCAATTTTCTGGTGTTGAAGGAAAGGAAGAACGTATCACCACCCTCGCTCGCCACGTAGCCGGCTGTCGTGGCGTGAGTGAGAGCAGGAAAAGGGGGACTGGAGAGGGGGGCGAGCTCATCGCGCGCGGCGATCACCTGATCGACGGTGTCAGGCGATTTTTATAGCGCGGTGGACGGCCCTGACTTCGCCTGACAGGCGAGCAAATGCGGCGGCCACATCGGCATCGAAGGGCAGGTTGACGTAGCGATCCTGAAGCAACTCGCCGAAGCGGCGCCAATACTTGGCGGACTGGCACAGTTCGAGCCCCTGCAGACCTCAGCCAGGCATCCTGTCGATGTGCAGGTTTGCCTGTCGCCAATCGCGCTCCAGCGCTCAAGCATCGATTCCAGCGGGGAGTCGTTGATGGGTTGCGAGAAGACCGATGTGTCCAACAGATACGCATGTGACAAGTCAGCCTCTTCGTCCCTGTTGATGTCCGGGTGGCCGGCGGCTGGCACGTTCCACGATCGGGTGCCGTTCGTCTACCGCGGGCAATCCGACTACGTTTGTGTCGACAGCACGCGTCGTTCTGGTTTACGGCCCCCACTCTCCAGGAGAGTCGCTATGCATGCTCTGCCCAAAGTGCAGGAGTTCATGGACACCAAGGTCCCCACCTTGTCGCCATCGATGCCCGTCCTCGACGCCATCGACTTTCTGCTCAAGAACCATGTCACGGGCGCCCCCGTCGTCGGCGACGACGGCGCGTTGCTCGGCATTCTCACGGAAAAGGACTGCCTGCAACTGGTAGTCCGCTCCCCCGAACCGGAGAGTGTCAGCGACCTGGTCAGCGATCTGATGACGACGGAACTGGTCACCATCCCGCCGACGATGGACATCTACTATGCGGCGGGTCTGTTTTTGAAGAAGTCCTTCCGCCGCATTCCTGTCGTCGAGGAGGGCCGTGTCGTTGGGGCCATCACGCGCTTCGATATCCTGCGTGCCATCCGGCATCCCACCGTGCGCGACCGCTGGAGACGGAGTGGGGGCTGAGCGCAGAGCGGAGCTGGCTCACCTTGACTGACCGTCAATAACTCCAGTTATCCTCAACCTGTGGATCGCCCGGGAATGGTTCGATGGGCGAGTGACGCGCTACGACGGCCAGAGGATGGTGGAGTTCACTGTGGGCGACACCAGCCTTGGCAGTTACACGGGACGGAGCGGTGACTACGTATCCGACATGGTGTCCGACGGGGTGGGTGGGGTCTGGTTCGGCACGCGCCGGAGCGGCATCGTCCACTTCGATGGCGTGGTACGCACAGATGGTCTGGTGTTTCAGAGCCTGACGCAGCGCGACGGCCTTGTGAGCAATGCAGTACAGAGTGTGTGGGAGGATGTGAACGGCGACATGTGGATTGCCACCGACGGCGGCGCGTCCAGGTACACGCCCTCTTCCGTGGCGCCGAACGTCCGCATCCGCGAGGTGATCGCCGATCGGCCCTTTGGACCCGTGGCGGAGCTGACGTTCCCCTCTTCACAGAAGCTGTTCGAAGTGTGCGCCGTCGACCGGGATCTGAACTACTCCACACCGGTGTCGGTGAAGCTCATCGTGCATCCGCCCTACGGCCAGATCGCCCTGCAAGCGGGTCTGGCTCTGGCCTTGGTCGGTCTGCTCGTCGCCGGTGTGAGGACCACGCGTCGTCGTCGGGAGCGCGATCAGGCCCGCAGCGAACTGATCGCTGAGCGACGTCAGCGGATCGAGGTTCAATCCCATGACATCGAGCGCTGGACAATCGATGACTTCGCGGGCACGAGTGCGGCCCTGCAATCGGTCCTGTCACGTATCCGGGAACTGCAGCAGCAGGATAGCCAGACGTTGATAAACGACGGGCCGATCAGGCCAGAGAATTTGAATTTCGGCGCCTGAGTGATGGGTCGCGGAACATGTGGCTCAGCTGTCTCATCCTTGTTCCCGGCAGCAACCCTCCAGCAGTCGGGGAGCACCTGCCGCTCCGCGGTTTCAGGAAGGGCTGGTCCAAGGAGGGCTTTGCCTGCGTTTCGCGCGACGGCTCACGCGTCTCCCTGTGCCAGGGAGACCAGGGGCAGTCCGGCACAGGGCTGTGGGTCGGCGTATACGAAGCAAATCGCATGTACGCAGATTGCGCCGAGAAGGGCGCCACGATCCATCGCGAGATCGTCAACAATCTGTGGGTGGGGAGTTTGCCGTCGCTGACCCCGACGGCTACGTACTTGGCTCTCTCGATCCGGCGTGCGTCGAGTCGATTCGCCGAACCACAGCCTTCCCGGGGGCGTGCTCAAGATGGGCCTCCTGTTCGGCGTCCCTCCGGTTGAGGGCCTGGTCGGGCTGTGGCATCGGCAGAAGCTATCACAGTCCGGCAGAGGCGCAGTTCATAGAGGCGACATTCAATTCCCCAGAGCGCTTTTCGTGGAGAATCATATGAGAGTCGTTGTCCTGCTGTTGAGCGGTCTGCTGGCCCTGTGCAGGTACGGCGTTGCCGAGGAGGGGGCCGACTACCGGTTGCCCGCCGGCATTTCGCCTCAGTCACAAACCATTCTCCTCAGAGTCGATCCTGCCCAACCGGGCTACACGGGCGTCACCACCCTGGGCCTCACGGTCGAAGGGCCGGTAGACCGGATCGGCATCTACCAGGTCGACCTGCAGATGGTCTCCATCATCCTCAAGGGTGAAGGTGAGGAACGACGACTCACGGCCACTGCCGGAGACTGGGATATACACTGGCTGGCCGACGGCCGACCCATCGCCGCCGGGGACTATGAACTGACGATCGAGTTCAACGGCGAGTTTTCGACGGACTCCCTCGGCATGCACCGCGTGCTTTTCGAGGACAACAACTATGTCTTCACACAGATGGAGTCGATGTACGCCCGTACCGTGTTTCCAGTGTTCGACGAGCCGTCCTTCAAGATCCCTTATCAGCTGACGATCAGCGCTCCCGCGAAGCTGACGGTCGTGGCCAACACGCCCGTCGCCTCGCGGCAGCAGGAGGATGACTGGCAACGCGTCGAGTTCATGGAATCCCGGCCGATGCCAAGTTACCTGCTGGCCTGGGCCATCGGACCGCTGGATCGAGCCCCCATCGACGGCATGTCGGTGCCGGGATTCGTCTATACACCGGCGGGCCATGCAGGCGAGCTCGGCTTTGTCCTGCGCGAGACGCCGACGATCGTCGCGGCACTCGAAGAGTACTTCGGAATGAGCTATCCCTATCGGAAGCTCGACTTCCTTGCTGTGCCCGAGTTTGCCTTCGGCGCCATGGAGAACCCGGGACTGATCACGTACCGGACCGATCTGCTGCTGCTGGGAGATGACGTTGCCGGCAGAACTGCCGAGAACGTGATCAACACGATCGCCCACGAAGTGTCGCACATCTGGTATGGCGATCTGGTCACCATGGCCTGGTGGGATGATCTCTGGCTCAACGAAGCCTTTGCCACGTGGATGGCCGGGTCCACCCTTGAGCGCATCTACTCCCAATATGATCCCGGCCTCAAACTGCCCCAGGCGGCTGCCTTCCCCAGGGACCAACTCACCACGACCAAGCCGATCCGCAGAACGGTGCGTACCGAGGCGGAGATGATGGATGGTTTCGGGCTCAACTACACCAAGGGCCACGCGGTGCTTGGCATGCTCGAGCACTACGTCGGTCGCGATGTGTGGCAGCAGGCCATCCGGGCCTATCTCGAACGCTTCGCCTGGGGTAATGCCACCGAGGCTGATCTGTGGGCCGTCGTCTCAGAGGTCTCCGGTGTCGACGTCGGCCGCATCGCCGGCGACTATCTGAACCAACCGGGATTCGCCACCGTCTACATCGCTCCCGATGGCACGGTGACGCAGAAGCGTTATCTGGTCCTCGGCCGGCAGGCAGCCGCACTGACCTGGCGCATCCCGTTGAACATCAAGTACAAGCACAACGACCGCATCCATCTGCTACAGTATCTGCTGGAGGGACCGACGGGCGCGATCGACCTGCCGGAGGATGTTGAGTGGGTGCTGCCGGATGCAGGCGGCAATGGCTATTTCCGCTGGCGGACGGATCTGGTTCAGCTGTACCGCCTGGTCGACGATGTGGATGAGCTGTCCAACCGCGAGAGGATCGGTCTGCTCGACAACGCCGAGGCGCTGCTGAACGCGGGGGACCTGTCACTGGTCGACTATCTGTCTGTCCTGAACCGGTTGCTGGAAGATCCTCACCCGCTGGTGTTCCTGCCGGCCCTCGAGAAGCTCAAGGTGATCGGCGACCAGTTCGTCGATGCCAGCAATCGTGACGCCTTCGCCCACTTCGTCGATCGGGCCCTGACCGAACGCTTCGCCGCTGTCGG
>CALFPI010000113.1 GCA_937919035.1 uncultured Gemmatimonadaceae bacterium | reverse complement strand
GCCGTTGTGCACGGCCTTTTCCGCCGTGACAAAGTGCACTTCCAGGTCGTAGAGCCGGGTCAGATCGGGGCGCAGTCGGGTGCTGTCAAAGGGCCAGTCGCCATCGACGACGACGCACGCCTGGCGCAGCCCCTGGCGGGCGCCCTCACGCAGCAGTCGCTCTACGAGTGTCATGCCCCACAAGTGCCAGCTGGCAGCGGGGCGCGTGGCGTCGATCCACATCAACGGCGCCGGGGAGAGGTCGGTCATGCGCAAAAGGTGGGGGGCATCTGCGGATCTGGCAACGTCGGCGACGGCGCCGTACCATGGAAGACATGACACCTTCCGACCCGATCGACCCGCCGCAGGCGGCTGCGCCACGTCCCCGGCCGCCTCTGCCGGAACCCACGGCGGCGGGGCGCATGGGCCTGCGTCTGTTCCTGTTGTCACTGTCGGTGTTCTTCGCGGCGGCGATGGTGGCGTTTGTCGCCAGTCGCCTGTTGCGCCCAACGGACGGTGTTGCGACGATCGAAATCCCTGCCAGCCTCTGGCTGTCGACGCTGCTGTTGCTGTTGTCCGGAATCGCCGTGGAGCGCAGCGCCCGCTACGCTCGTCGCGCCAGATTACACGAGACCGGTCGCTGGCTGCTGGTGAGCCTGTCCACCGCCATGTTGTTTGTCGGGGCCCAGAGCGTGAGCATGGTCGAACTGTTACAGGCACATCACCTGTCACTGACGACGCGAGTCATCATTGGCCTCGATGGGCTCGCATTCGGTCTCATCCTGATACATGCCCTGCATGTTCTGGGCGGCATGGTGCTGCTGCTGGTGCTGTGTGTGCGCACCGCAACGGGGGCACTGAGTCTGCTGCATCTGCCCGGCGTGCGCAGCGTCGCCAGCTACTGGCACTTTCTCGAATTCGTCTGGCTCGTCATGCTGCTGCTCTTCGGCCTGTTCGCCTGAAGGTCGCCAATTACGGCGTCGGCGCATCGGCGCGCAGCAAGCCCTCCGCCTTCAGTTCCGTCCACAGGTCGGCGGGCACCGTCGTGCCGTAGAAGGCCAGATTCTGGCGCACGTGCTCGGGTTGGAAGCCGCCGGGGATGATCGCCGCCACGGACGGATGCGCCAGGGCAAAGTGGATCGCTGCGCAGGGCAGGGCCACATCGTGGCGCATGCAGACGGCCTCAAGTTGTCGTGTCTTGTGCAGGATCTCTTCGGAGGCGATGCCATAGGCGTAGCGGGCGCCCTCCACGGGGCCGGTGACGAGGATGCCTGAGGCAAAGGGAGAACCGATGACAATACCGACACCCCGATCCTGGCACCGGGGGAACTCGTTGTCCAGTACGCCCTGATCGAGCAGGGTATAGGGCATGGCGACGATGAAGAAGTCGAGGTCGACCAGATCGAGCAGGCGAGGAATCGCCGGTGAACGGTTGATGCCGGCACCGATGGCCCGAATGCGGCCATCCCGCTTCAGCTCTTCCAGGGCGCGCCAGCCGCTGGCCCGCAGCTGTTGCTCGTAGGCGGTCAGCTTCTGCTCGGTTTCCCAGAAGAAAGCGTCGAGATCATGGATCAGCAGCAGATCGACGGAGGCCAGGCCGAGGCGCTGCATGCTGTCTTCCCACGAGCGCATGACCCCGTCATACCCGTAATCGTAGTGAAAGTCGAAAGGCAGACCACCGACCCAGCCACCCGGATCGAAGGTGGACAGATCCCGCGCCGGGGTCAGCACCCGGCCAATCTTTGTGGACAGGATGAAATCGTCGCGCTGCTGCTGCCGCAGGAAGTGGCCGAGACGATGTTCGGACTTGCCGTAGCCATAGAACGGTGCCGTGTCGTAGTAGCGGATGCCACCATCCCAGGCGGCGGCGAGCGTCTCCTGCGCCTGTGCTTCCGGGACCGGCACGAACAGCTCCCCGAGGGGGGCGCCGCCAAAACCGAACTCGGATACGGCCACGTCGGTCTGTCCCAGCTTGCGTTTCGCCGGAGCCTTCACTGTCTTGTCCTCCGTAGTTCTGGCCATCTCATGGATCCTTATTATGGACGATGTTGCCGGCCGCGCACAGGCGGTCGGCGTGGCGCTGAAGATGGGGCTCCACGTCTACGTGGCAAATCCGGGAGGCACGTCACGGCGCCTGAAGGGTGCTGCGTTCACCGTGGCGCTGCCGACGCCGGCCCCAGCATCGCCGACTCTGTGGGAACGCTGTGCACCCGGGGTGTGATCAATCTTTGACAATCAGGTTGAGGGCCATGGACACGATGGATACCACGAGGCCGCCCAGCAAGGCCGACAGCGGACCATCCACAAACAGGCCGGGCGCCAACCAGGCGACGAGTCCCAGCATGCCCGCATTCACGACAAAGGTGAACAAGCCGAGTGTCAGCAGCAGAGCCGGCAGGGACAGCAGCAGAACGACGGGCTTGATAAAGGTGTTGACGAGGCCGAAGATGGCGGCGACGATGATGACGTCCAGCGGGTCGCCCGACAGGTCAACGCCCTCGACGAAGTGTGCTGCCGCCCACAGAGCGGCAGCGTTGATGGCCAGGCGCAGCAGTATGGACACAGGTAGCTCTCCTTTCGAGACGTTCCGACCAAACTCCCATCGGCTCTGACCAGCGTCAAGATGGGGCAACAGAAAGCACAGAACCGATGACGACCTGGCAGCCCGCAGAACAATTGCTGACCCATCTCGATGATGCTGTGCCACAGATTCTACAGAGTCAGAACGCAGAGGGGCGTTTCGGCGTGGCGCCGTGGATTTCGACAGATCAGAACGTGCTGCTTGCACTGGCGGCGGCGTACACCCTCGCCGACAGCCGCCACTGTGGCAGCGCTGCCGTGCTCGATGCCATCGCGCGCGGCGGTGAGGCTCTGGTGGCGGACCAGGACACCAACGGCATGTGGGAATTCCGCAAGAAGGACGGCTCTGTCTGGGGCCCCATTCGTATGCCCTGGGTGTACAGCCGCTGGATGCGTGCCTACTACCATATCGGCAAAGCTCTGCCCGATGGCGTCCGCCAGCGCTGGGAGGCGGGACTGAAACTGGGGTTCGCCGGGATCTATGACGAACTGGAAATCATCGACACGGAACAGATCTCGGAGGCAGAGGTCGTCGCCGCGCGGCGGACGGCGCAGGCATCCCAGGCCTACCGCTTTGTGCGCATCCACAACA
This sequence comes from uncultured Gemmatimonadaceae bacterium, assembly GCA_937919035.1. Classification (GTDB taxonomy): domain Bacteria; phylum Latescibacterota; class UBA2968; order UBA8231; family UBA8231; genus UBA8231. The sequence continues at coordinate 3,515 of CALFPI010000113.1, read as the reverse complement.
TCCCCGCGCATCATGCCATGGGACTGGCTTTCGCCGGCCTCGTCTTCGAGCAACCGGCGTGGTCGGAGCGAGCCGCGGCGTATCTGCGTGCCGTCGCCACCGCCCAGTCCGAACATGGCTGGTGGGAGGAGCACGGCGGGCCTGTCGTGGCCTACAACTTCGTCTACGCTGAAGCCCTTGGGGTCTATCTGGCGCTTACGGGTGATGCCAGCGTGCAGCCGGCTCTGGAGCGCGCCGCCCAGTATCACGCCGAGTTCACCTACCCCGATGGCAGCGCCGTGGAAACGGTGGATGGTCGCAATGGCTACATGCCAGCGGTACAGCTGGGCAACTGTGGCTTTGCCACGACCAGCGCCGGGCGCGGCTGGCTGGCGCGGCAACAGAAGCTGTTCCTCGACGGTGGTGGCACCTTCGATGCCGACTACGCGGCGGGCATGCTGCTATATGGCGATGGGGGGCCGGCAACGCCCCCCGTTGGCGCGCGTGACAAGCACGACTACCGCATGGGCGCTCTGGCGAGAACGATACGGCGCAAGCCATGGTTCGCCTGTCTGTCGGCGATCACCACCGATATCCCCCTGGGCCGCTTTGGGCAGGATCGGCAGAACTTCCTGAGCCTGTATCACGATCGGGTGGGTCTGATCGTCGGTGGCGGCAATACCAAGCTGCAGCCTCTGTGGAGCAGCTTCACCGTGGGAAACACAGACCTTCTGGCGCACACACCCGGGGATGAGGATCCGGATTTCTCCGCTCGTACGGGGCTGCGACATGTTCCCGCTGCGGCCGAAGTCAGTGCCGATGACGCGGTGTCCCAACTGGTGCTGCACTACGGGACGGGGTCCGATGCGGTGGCCGGCAGAATTGTTCTGCAGCGCCGCAGCGATGACGAGATGTGCATCGATCTGTCCCGGCACGGAGGAGGCTCCGATGTGCAGGGCCACCTGACCCTGCTCCCAGGGATCGGCGCCAGGCTGCGGGCCCATGATGGCACCGATCAGATTCTGGGGGAAACGGCGATCCACATCACCGCTGCCGATACGGGCTGGATTGAACACCGGGGCTGGCGTCTGACAATGCCCGCCGGCAGCACCTGCAACTGGCCGGTGCTGCCGCACAACCCCTATCGCAAGGACGGGTATGCGACCTTCGAGGAGGCACGGCTCGTTGTCAGCCTGCCTGTCAACGCCGCCGAGTCTCACAGCCTCGTTCTGACGGTACTGTGAACACCCGCCAGATGATGCGGTCAGGACTCGTCGAAGGGGGTTTCGTCAGGGATCGGTTCGCCCCGCAGCTGGGCGATTTCGCGGCGCAGGCCTTCGACGAGGGCCGCCTGGTCGAGCATCACGGCTGTATGTTCGGTAATCAGCGACAGCAGGCGCAGGTCTTCGTCCGGCAGTACCGGCCCACGGCGCAAAAAGACGATCACCAGACCCCAGACGCGTGATGGTGTGATCAGCGGCACGCCGAGCAGTGCTGTGCAATCGAGGCCAGGTGCCATGCGCAGACAGGCTTCGCGCACTTCCTTGCGGTTGTCGACAACAAAGGGCCGCCGGAACGTCCAGTTGCGGGCGACGAGGCCGTCTGCCGGCAAAGGTCCGCCGACGAGAGCCCGTTCGCCGCGCAGTTCAAGTTCGAGGCGGTGCTTGTTTACATTCCAACTGGCCAGGGCCGCCGCCTGTCCACCGGCGGCATGCAGGGCCGTACTGCACAATCGCGCCAGCGTCCGGTCCGTGGATTCGCCGACGCTGCTGGTAGCGCCCCGCAGGAACTGCTGCACATCTGCCTGCTGCCAAGAGCGGGACAACCACGCCGGTGGCGCCAGACCCAACGAGTAGAGAGCCGTCGCTGCAAGCAGACCGACCTGCGTCAGCTCGTCGATCCGGTGCAGGCCGTCGGTGAGGAAGGCCAGTGCGTGGAGCGCGGCGAGCAGAACGATGACGATCGCACCTGCCCCCAGCAGACCCATGCGCCGCCGCACGACGCCCTGAGCGTGCCGGGCACCTGCAACCAGGGCACGCGTCGCGTAAAGCAGAGAGCAGGAGAAAATGAGCCGCACCGCAACGGCGGCGTGGGTGGCGAAGGCAGGCGGCGTGGCCAGCAGCATGGCCCAACTGGCGAGCACACCAAACATGATGAGCCCCGCAATCCAGTGCGGTACCGTGCGAAAATGATCGACGAGGCGCAGCATCAGCAGCGGATGCAGCACAATGACCATGGGGATCACATGAGCCACAATCCCAAGTTCGACACCCCCGTATGCCTGCAGCCCGTGCAGTACAACACCGATGGCGAAGCTGAGCAGCAGCAGAGCGATATCGCGGCGCGCGCCATCTCGACGCCGAACCCATTCGGCCAGCTTCCAGCAGGTCACCAGCAGCAACAGCGTCTGGGCCAGGAGCACGAGGAAAGTGCCAGCGCTCACGTGGGGTCGCAGATGTTGAGAGTGTCGTCCATGGCAGAGGACAGAATCTATACCTCCACCGCCGCGCAGCCAACGCGTCCGAGGACCTGTTCCGGCGCCAACTCAGGGCTCGAAGGACTCGAGGGGGCCCGCAAGACGCGCGGTGAAGGGCTCCGGCCAGGAAAATTGATCGAGGATCGTCTGCCAGCGCTGGCGGTGACTGTCGTGGGTCAGCACCGGCTCGAAGGCCAGGCGGAGATAGGTCTTCAGAGCCGCCGTACGGACATCGTCGGTGAGCAGGAAAGCCCTGGTACAACCTTCGGCAACGCCCTGGTGCAATGCCTCCAGCGACACGGCTGTGCCCAGTCCGCGGCCGCCATGGGCCGGATCGGCACCGACCCAGTGCAGTACGGCGCTGTCGGCCGGATAACGCGGGCTGCGCCAGCAGGATGCCGTGGCGACGATCTCGCCGCTGTCGGCGAGCACCAGCTTGACTCGCTCCGGTCGGTAGGGCTCGTCGCTGATCATCTCCCGCGAATAGTCTGATTGTCCGCGGCGCCGCTCGAAGGCCTTGTCCATCAGCGCGTTCCAACCCGCCTCATCTCCAGGCAGGAAGTACCGCAGCTGGTAGTCGGCCGGCAGCAGTGGCGCAGGCAGATTCCGCAGATGCGGACGTCTCATAAGCAGTTGGGGCTGTGTCTCAGGCATGGTTTGTTCCTTCCTCTCTGTTGGTGGTAAATCGTCGCAACGATGTTCTGTGTCAAGGTGGTTATGTTTTTCAGCAAGTTCTCCACCCGTCAACGGAGTTCGCCGATCATGGGATCCAGTCCTGCGCCTCTTACGGCAGCGATGCTGCTGGCTCTTGCTCTGTCCTCTCATGCAGAAACTGTGCCCAACCCCAACTTCGACGAGGGTGAGTTGGCGCCTGTCGGTTGGGTTGTCGGCAGCGGCACGGGCCAGTGGAGCATTGTCGACGGAAATCGCGTGCTCGTGACGCAAGGCAACGGCGAACAGACTTCGTTCTGGCGCTCCGATTCTGTGGGCTTCGCTGCCAATACTCTGTACCGCCTGCGGTTCCGGGCCCGCCGTCTCCATGGGGCCGCCGGTAGTGGCA
>CALFPI010000112.1 GCA_937919035.1 uncultured Gemmatimonadaceae bacterium | reverse complement strand
GTCCCATCCGGCGGAGAATTTGGTCGTCACCACTTTGCAGAGGGATATGAAGATGGCGGCAGAAGTGCGTTGAGGCAGCGGCGTAGTCAATCAGTTCGTCGGTGATATAACCCGGCTCCACCGAATTGAGCCGGATCCGCTGCAACCCATCGATGCCTTCCAGGCGTCGCAGCAACACCACGAGGGCGCCGTGGTCCTCATGGTCGTAGCCGTAACTGCCGGAGTGCACACCGGTCAGCGCCAGTTCGCGATAGCCCGAGTCGACCATGCGGCGCGCCTGCGCGACGATCTCATCCGCCGGGCGGCTGATGCCGGCGCCGCGGACCGTGGGGATGATACAATACGTACAGTGCTCGTCGCAGCCATCCTGGATCTGCAACGTGCCCCGGGTGCGGCCACCTTCGACGACGCGATCAATCTGCAGGAAATGTTCGGTCTGCGGACGCTCCGCCGGGTCGAACATTGGCAGCGGCGTCAAACCGGCCAGGCGGTCGACCACGGTATCGACGAGGGCGGCCTTGTCGCTGTTGCCAACGATGAGGCTTGCACCTGCCTGCAACAGATCATCCGGGCGGCGCTGGGCGTAGCAGCCGGTCGCGACAACCATGGCATCCGGTTGCTGGCGTCGGGCCCGACGTACCGCCCGGCGGGAGTCGGCATCCCCGGAGCCCGTCACCGTGCAGGTGTTGACGACGTACACATCTGCCGCTTCACCGAAGGGCACCATCTCGTAGCCCTGATCCTGGAATCCGGCCCGGAAGGCTTCGGCTTCGTACTGATTGAGCTTGCAGCCAAAGTGCTGCACCGCAACACGCAGCGGAGTTGCGGCGACGCGTGCCTGCGCTGGAGTTTCGTCCAAAGAGTTGGTGACAGTTGTCAATGCGGGCCGAAGCGCCTGTGGCAGAAGGAGATGAAAGAAAGACCAAAGAAGCTACACGGCCCCTCTGAGTGACGCAACCGGCACGCCTTGCTCAGGCAGGTTGCAGCTGGGCATAGGCGGCAACAACCCGTTTGGTCGTGCGACCAAAGCGGATGGAGAGCTTGGTGTCGTTGCCGCTGCCTTCGCGACCTATGATCTGTCCACGCCCCCAGGTCGGGTGTGCCACCCATCGGCCCACGGCGAGCACGTCATCGGCTGCCGTCATATCTGCGCCAACGCCTGCTCCCTCTGTGGCACCCGCCGTTGCGGCACCAAACTGCATCTGCATGCCGGAATCCTCGTCCGGAACGTAGTGCACCCCCGTAGGCTGCGGGCGCTTCGGGGCGGCAGGTTTGGCATAGGATGAGGGTTGAACTCGTTTGGCGGGGGACGGCTTGTTGCCGTCTGGTCGACGGGCACGCCGCTCCGCCCCGGCTGGAGCACCCCAGGCCAGTTCGGCCTTGACCTGGACGTTGTCCACAAGCTCGGGCGGGATTTCTTCGAGGAAGCGGGATGGCAACATCTCGCGCCCCTGCCCGAACAGGTAGCGCCAACGCGCGAAGCTCATCAGCAGATGCCGACGGGCCCGCGTGATGCCCACATAGCACAGGCGCCGTTCTTCCTCGATCGCCCGTGGCTGTGTGCGGCTTTCTTCGATGGCTCTCTGCGTGGGAAACATCTCTTCCTCCATGCCACAGATCGCAACGATGGGATACTCCAGGCCCTTGGCGCTGTGCAGGGTCATCAGCGTCAGCGTGCCCCCGGAGGCACCGGCCATGGCTTCATCCTCCGAACTCATCAGGGCGACATCCTCGAGGAACTGACTGAGTCCGATGCCCTCGCCCTGATACTGACCGGAAAACTCGGACATGCTGTTGACCAGTTCTCCGAGATTTTTGATGCGACCATCGGCTTCCGGCGTATCGAGTTCGCGCAGGGCTTCGAGATAGCCGCTGCGCTCCAGCACCTCCTGGGCCAACTCCGGCAGACGCAGGCGCCCGTCCGCAATTTCCTGCGCCAAGCGGGTCATCAATTCACCGAAGGTGGCGACGGCTTTCACCGCCCGCGAGCCCAGACCTGGAACTTGTTCGGCATGCAGGGACGCCTGCAGCAGGTCGATGCCCGCTTGCCGGGCAAAGAGGGCGATCTTATCGATGGTTGTGTCGCCGATGCCACGCTTCGGGGCGTTGATGACGCGAAGCAGGCCGACATCATCAGCGGGATTGACCAGCAGCCGCATGTAGGCCAGCACGTCCTTGATTTCCTTGCGCTCGTAGAAGCGTGTGCCACCGACGATGACGTAGGGCATCTTGTTGCGTCGGAGGTTCTCTTCGAGTACTCGGGATTGCGCGTTGGTACGATAGAGGATCGCTGCATCCGACAGAGTGTAATCGTGTCTTCGGCAGAGCTGGCGGATCTCCTCCACCACGTGGCGCGCCTCGCCCCGGTCGTCGCCGCATTCGACGATCTGCACGCGGTCGCCGTCACCGATGGCCGTCCACAGGTTCTTGCCTTTGCGGTCGACGTTGTTGTCGATGACGGCGTTTGCTGCAGCCAGGATCCGACCCGTTGAGCGGTAGTTCTGCTCGAGGCGCACGATGACAGCTTCGGGGTAGTCCTTCTCAAAGTCGAGAATGTTGCGAATGTCGGCACCGCGAAACTGGTAGATGGACTGATCGTCATCTCCCACAACACAAAGATTGCGATGTTCGGCGGCCAGCAGCTTGGTCAGCAAGTACTGCGGCTTGTTGGTGTCCTGATATTCATCCACAAGGATGTGGTGAAAACGATGGCGCCACTTGGCCAGCACTTCAGGATGTTGCTGCAACAGGCGTACAGGCTCAACGATCAGATCATCAAAATCAAAGGCGTTGTTGGCACGCAGGCCCTTTTCGTATGCCTCGTAAATATCGGCAATGCGGCGTTTGTGGGGGTTGTGCGCGACACTGCTGGCGAAAGTGGCGGTATCGATCATCGCATTTTTGGCGCGACTGATCTCACCATGAACCTGACGTACAGGAAAGTCCTGCTCGGTCAGATCCAAGGCATCAAGCAGGCGTCGAACCAGCGCCCGGCAGTCGTCGGTGTCATAGATCGTAAAGTCGGCATGCAGCCCGAAGGCTTGGGACTCGTAGCGTAACAAGCGGGCGCAGACAGAATGAAAGGTGCCGATCCACAGCCGACCTGCCGCCTCTTCGCCGACCAGTTCCTGCACACGTTCGCGCATCTCGCCGGCGGCCTTGTTGGTGAACGTCACTGCGAGGATGTTCCACGGCGCAACACCAGCATGGTCGATGAGATGGGCGATCCGCTGGGTGAGCACGCGGGTCTTGCCCGAGCCAGCGCCTGCGAGCACCAGCAGTGGTCCGGAGAGCTGTCGCACGGCGGCGCCCTGCTCCGGATTGAGTTCCTGCACGCCAGAAGAAGCCATCAATTGGCTTCGGACTTGGATTTGGCGGAGCGCGGCAGAGCAGTGGCTCGTGCCTGTCGGCGTATGGTGCGTTTGGCGCTCTCGTGCTCGGCGTTCGTCTTCGAAAAGATATGTGTGCCGTCGCCGCGCGAGACAAAGTACAGGTACTCTGTTTCGGCTACCGGATGCAGGGCGGCACGCAGGGAAGCGGCACCTGGATTGCCGATGGGGCCGGGGGGCAGACCCCGATGCCTGTAGGTGTTGTACGGAGACTTCACTTGCAGATCCTCATTGTTCAGACGCGTCTTGTGTTCACCGAGGGCGAACTCGACAGTGGCACAGGACTCGAGGCGGCGGTTGAGGTTCAGGCGCCGCAGGAATATGGCGGCAATGAGTGGGCGCTCTTCGGCGGCAACCGCCTCGAGTTCGACGATGGATGCCAGTGTTACCGCCTGGTGCATGGTCAGGCCGATACCGGCGAGGCTGTCGAAATCGTTGTCGGTAAAGATCTCGAAGAACTGGGCCACCATGTGGCGGGCGATCTGTTCTTCGGCAATGTCATGCGGAAACATGTAGGTCTCGGGGAAGAGGTACCCTTCGAGTGTTGCAGCCGTGACACCGAGGTCACGAATCAGCTCTTCCTGCTCCGTCGCGATGACGAAACGAGTCGAGTCGGCGATGCCCGCCGCCGCCAGCAGGGAGGCGGTCTGCATGCGGGTAAGGCCCTCCGGAATGGTGACGCGCACCAGTTCGAGTGGCGCGTCCAGCAAGTCCTCGAGAATTCGCCCCGTCGACAGATTTCCATCGAGGGTATACTTGCCGGCTTCCAGGCGGGCCGCCACGCCACGCAGCCTGGCGGAGGCTTCAAACAAGTGGGCGCTGCGAATGATACCAAGGTTCTGCAGATGGGCACCAATGGCGCGCGTGCTCATGCCGTCGGTGATCTGCACCTGCTGGGGCGCTGATCCCGTGGGGCTAGCCAAATGGCGGAGATAGAGAGCCGTGCCGGCCACCGTGATGAGGAGCATCATGGCAAAGGCGGCGGTGACGCGGACGTAGTTGTAAGGGCGTATCACGTGCTGTCACCAACGGTTGTAGATCAAACGGTTGTAGATCATCACCCAACCCAATCAAGTTCGGTTGGCGCTCTGATCGACGGAACAGGAAGTCGGTTGCGGAGGCGGGGAATCGGTGAGCACGACGAGGCGTGGGCGTGCCTGAGTGCCGCCCCATTGTACCCGGGGTGTTACCCCCTGTCAACCGCCGAGCCGACCGTCAACGGCGGAAAAGTTCGAGGAAAAATCGGTGCAGCGTGGGGTTCAGCGGCAGCGGCCTGGTGGCGGTGTCGATGATCTCGTCTGCGGCTTCCTCGGCAAACTTCTCCCGCTGGGCAACGGGGGCGGGGACCGGCTGCAAACGCTTCAGGTAGGCGCGATACCGCTTGCGGCGTGGGGTGCACTCTCTTTCGAGACGGGCAAACAGAGCCCCGAGTTCATCTTCACGTAGCTGGCGGTCTGATTCGAGGTCCCCGAGCTGTTCGGAGAATGGTTGTCCGAAGCCCCAACAGCGTTTGTGTGCCGTCAGGTGAACAAGTTCGCCATTGGCGACCAGGCCGGAGCCGGAGATGCCACCGGCGGCGAAGACCTGCGTTCTACCGGCATCCCGCAAGCTTCGGTTCTGCACCACTTTGCTGTTGTGACTGGCATCGATGAGTTCATCCAGCAGTCGGCGGACCGTCGCTCCGGGCGTGACCTCGCGTGTCGGGTGGGCGACAGCCTCGACGAGGGCGCTGCGCAGAACTCCCTCGTAACGATCCTCGAGCACCTCGGGTTCACTGAACAACTCGACGAAAAGGTCCTGACCGACAGCGCAGATGCAGCCGACCTGACCCGTACGCAGGGGAAACAGTTGCTGGAGACTATCGACATCGTCGCCGAACTGGTCGTAGATGGCGCAGACGTCCTGCGTGGAGCTAACGGTTCGCGTGTGCTGCAGGTACTCCTTGATACGATCCCAGATGCGGTGTTGGTGGCTTTCACCATGCCGGGCCAGTTGTTCCAGCTTGAAGGCTCGCAGGTACCACGGACAGGCCTCCGCTTCGGTGAATTCCGCCTGGAACACGGTTGGCTGGCCCGCCTCTACACAGTTGACCGGCAACGAGGCGCGACGCCCGGGCGGCACCAGACAACTGAACTGTACGCAGCGCAACTGTGTCGGGCCCACGAGGATCTCGGACTCACCCACAAGGATTGTCGTCGACAGTGGATTGTCGACGTGGACCTGGCTGACGACACCCGTATCCGAAAGCCGCACGCCGCGCCGAAGTCCCTCAGACAAGGTGATGATGTGTGGTGGCTCTTCTCCCAGGGGTTGTGTGGGGAACACGGGATAGACGACCATGTTCGGCAGGTTCGCCGTGGGATCGAACAGGGGGGGACCGATGACGAGATCGCCGATCGTTCGTCGCAGCGTCTCG
>CALFPI010000111.1 GCA_937919035.1 uncultured Gemmatimonadaceae bacterium | reverse complement strand
CCGAGATGGTGATGATCGTGGATGTACTCGGCGTCGTTCCAGAACAGTACCAGGTCGTCGGAAGCCGGCAGCCGTCGCAGACAGGTGCAACTCTCCGGTGAGCGCAGACCGCTCGTTCGCGCCCGCGACCAGTGCTGACCCTCGTCGGCGGATTCGGCCAGAAAGACCGCACCGAGTTGCGAACGAATGCTCATCAGCAACGACCCATCCGCCCGTTGCGCAATGGATGGCTCCATGGCACCGCGCATGGGCAGGCCGATCCGGTTCGTCGACTGGTTCCAGGTGTGTCCGCCATCATCACTGAAACAGGTGCCGATCCACTGATTCTCATCCGCTACCCAGACCTCATCACAACTCTGCATCGGCAACACCAGGCGACCTGAGTCCAGTCGGACCAGACTGGATGCGCCGCCCTGGATCCGGTACTCATCAACATGCTCCCAGATCGGCGCGGAGTCGCCAAAAGAAACGCCTCCATCGACGGACCGATGCAGGTGCATGCTCGTGTCCCCAGGAGAATGGTTGCGCACGTAGCCGAGCAAAATCTCGTCCTCCACCCGACACAGAAACGGACTCATGACATTGAGGTCGCCCGGGAGGATGTCCGCCACCATGCGCTCGTTCGTCCACCGGCGACCGCCATCGGCGGACTCTGCCAGATAGATCTTGGCGGCGCCGAAATCTGTCCCACCCTCGGGTCCATGAGAGTAGCTGTGGTAGGCGATCAGAAGGCTGCCATCTGCCCGCTCCACCACCGATGCCGTGTCCGAGCGTATGCGTTCGTGGTCCGCTGCCCGCACGACAACGGGCTCGATCGCTGGATCAATTTCCGTTGACATGATCAGTTGTGATCGTCGTCGTGTGGATCGGGTATGCCGTCCATCCTGAAACCTCACCTGGTTGATTCGACCTGCCTGTGGCGCGCAGGCAGCGGAAGAACTTCAAAGATCCATCATGCAGCAAGTGGCCGAACACCTCTATAAAACGGCCTATGACAGATTCCAGAACGTCCCGGTAATGCCGGTGACACCTTTGGCATCCTTGCCGTAGGTCGTCGTCAGAATACGACCGCCATCGAACTCTATCGACGATGTGTAGCCGTGGTCGGTATCGGGTGCCGGGCGCAGCTGCCAGGCGTCACTCCAGCTTTGACCGTCATCGTCGCTGATGTGGGCGTAGATGCCATAGGGCTCGAAGCGGCGACCATACGTCAGCAGCAATCGACCATCGCGCAGTTGCAGCAATCGCGGGCAGGCACCCGAGAGAATTCCGGTGGATACCGGTTTGGACCAGGTGCTGCCGCCGTCCCCGGACTCGCAGCGCCAGAAGATGCCCGGGTTTTTCACATCGTGGACACGCATCATACACAGCAGACGTCCGCGGGCCAGTTCCATGAGTACAGGTTCCTGATAGGCCCGGGTCTGCGGGCGCCCCTGGGCAATGACGATGCCCTCGGACCAGGTGGCGCCACCGTCCGTGGATCGATAGAGCACGGACGAGCCTGTCTTCGATCGTCCGAGGGCTCCGTAGGCTGGGATCAGCAGTGTACGATCCCGCGTCTGGATCGCTGCTGCACAGGCCTGTACGCCGGGGCCGACGAGGATGTTGCGATCCACACGCCAGGTAAGTCCGTAATTTTCGCTCCAGCACCACACGGCGCCGACACTGCGGAAGGGAAACTCGCGCGGATGCGTCCACGGTATACCGGAGCGCTCCGCCTCGGACTCGGGAAAGACTTCGTGTGCTGCCAGAGCGCCACCCACACGGCCCTTACCCAGATAGATCAGACCGAATTCCTGGCCACCACCGGCGGCCAGCTGCGCTGCTTCGTTTGCCTTCCAAGTCTGCCCGCCGTCCGGGGAACGAATCACGGTGATGATGGAACGCGGATCCGTATGGCGCACACCTGCCGGATGTCGCGGCGCCTGGCGAAAGGCGAGCAGCAGCTCATCCCCTTCGAGGCGCACGACGTGTGGGAAGGCACTGTAGGACCCTGCGTCCGAATAGATTCGGGTCTGTCGCGCCTTCGGCGCCTTGCTGAATTTGAATGAGATTTTTGTATCCTCTGCCACGTTCATTCTCCACGGACCGGAATCGGGTGAGATCTGCATGTCTACGATACGGGAAAAACGGCCGAACATTCTCTTCGCCTTCGCCGACGACTGGGGCCGCTACGCCAGCGCCTACGCGCAAGTGGAGGGCGACGACTCCCTCAACACGCTGATCGACACGCCCAACTTCGATCGTGTCGCCGCCGAGGGTGCGCTGTTCCACAACGCCTTCGTGCCGGCCCCCAGCTGTACGCCCTGCCGCAGCTCGGTGCTGTCCGGCTCGTACTTCTGGCAGACCGGTCTGGGTGCGATCCTCGTCGGCGCCGTCTGGGACGAGTCGATTCCCACCTACCCCCTGGAGCTGGAGAAATCGGGGTATCACATCGGCTACACCTACAAGGTCTGGTCGCCGGGTCGTCTGGCCAACGCCCCCTACGGCGGCAAGCGCACGCAATACGAACCGGCAGGAAACAACTACGGACAGTTCTCGTTCTACGCCACACAACACGCAGCACAGCATGGCGTCGCCGGCGCCAAACAGTTGCTCTACGACGAGACCCGGGCAAACTTCGACGCCTTTCTTGCGGACCGGCCCGAAGACGCGCCCTTCTGTTACTGGTGGGGTCCGACCAATACCCACAGACGTTGGCAGAAGGGTTCGGGAAAGGCGCTCTGGGACATCGACCCCGATGACCTGACGGGCAAACTGCCGGCGTTCCTGCCCGACGTTGCCGACGTGCGCGAGGACGTTGCCGACTATCTGGGCGAGTGTATGGCCGTCGACGCCGGCCTGGGCGTCCTGCTGCAGCGACTGGCTCAGATCGGTGAACTCGACAATACCCTCGTGGTCGTCAGTGGCGATCACGGCATCCCCGGATTCCCACGGGCCAAGTGCAATCTCTACGACATCGGCTGTGAGGTGGCGCTGGCGGCGCGCTGGCCAGGCCACATACCGCCGGGGCGTTCCATCGACGACTTCGTCAACCTCATGGACCTGGCGCCGACCTTTCTCGACGCCTGTGACGTACCGATACCGGCATCGATGACGGCGCGATCTCTGCTGCCCTTGCTGACAGGCACAGCCGAGGGCCAGATCGAGACGGACCGCACCTTTGTTGTCACCGGTCGCGAGCGTCACGTGCACACGGCGCGTGCGGGCATGCTGCCCTATCCCCAGCGCGCCATGCGCACCCGGGATCACCTCTACATCTATAACTTCGCACCCGATCGTTGGCCTGCCGGTGACCCATGCGGTCTCGATGATCCGCAGGCATCGGCGCCGGCCTTTGCGGATCTGGAAACCGACACCATGATCTGTTACGCCGATCTCGACGCCAGTCCCACCAAGGCCTGGATGATCCATCATCGCGCCGAAGCGGATGTGCAACGAGCCTTTGCTTTGGGCTTCGGCTTGCGCCCTCAGGAGGAGTTGTACGATCTGGCAACGGATCCCGATTACCTGCACAACGTCGCCGGACAGGCGCAGTTCGCCGATGTGCAGGCGACGTTGAAGGACCGCCTCTTTGCGCTCCTCAGGCAGCAGCGTGATCCACGCGTCGTCGAGGTGCCCTGTCGGTTTGAGGTGCCGCCGTATGCCGGGCCCGTCGATGCCTGACCGAGGAAGACATCGACGTCGCCGTGATCGACACGACATCTCTTGCGTGAGTCGCACCTACCAGGGCTGTCCCAGCCACATGAGAGCCGCCGTCAGGGCCAGTGGGCTCAGCAGCGTCGTCGTCAGACAGGCGCCACCAACGAGGTCCGGACAGCACTTGAAGTGTACCGCCAGCAGCACCGAATTGATCGCCGTGGGCATACAGCCGATGAGGGCCAGTGTTGTCAGGTCGTCACCGGTGGCGCCCAGCCACCGGGCCAGCAGCAAACCGGCGACGGTGCCGAGGGCCAGTTTGCTGACGGCGAGGACCCAGATTCTCACACCGGCACCCGACCAGTCGATGCGACTCAGCTGCAGCCCCAGTACCACAAGGGAGATCGTCGGGCCCACCATGCCGATGTTGTGAGCCGCCATGAGCCAGTGATCGGGGATCGTCAGACCCGTGACCTGCACCACAAGGGCAGCAGCGACGCCGTAGATCAAGGGCAGACGGAAGATGCTCAGCGCCGCCTGCAACGGCGGCAGATGTCCCCCTGCCGCCAGATACACGCCCAGGGTGCCGGCGGCAGCGTTGGAGGCGACCATCAACAGCATGACACCCGCCAATGCCTGTTCGCCGACGACGAAGAGGACAACGGGCAGCCCAAAGCTGCCGACGTTGATTCCGGTAAGCACCAGGCCGAGTGCGCCCCGCTCAGGGGCTGGCCAGCGCAGGACACGACCGCCGATGATGGCTGCACCCCAGGTGATCAGGGTGAAGCCTGCGTACCAGCCGAAGTAGCGGCCTGCCCCGATCAGGGTGAGAGGATCGCGAACCAGCGAGGTGAACATGAGGATGGGCATGAACAGATAGAGCACCACGTCGGCTATGGCCCCGGGATCGGGCTGTCGCCAGCGGCCCAGAAGCCAGCCCGCACCGATCAGGGCCAGCAGGGGAATGACGACCTGCGCGATCACAGGGATTGGGCCGGATCCGCCACAGCAGGTACACAGCCACAGTCGGGTAACCAGAAGCACAAGCAAGCCGGAGGTGCCGATGACAAGGACAGCAAACCACAGCGGGATGCCCACGGCGAGACACCAGTACAGTACGCCCCTATCGCCAGCAGCATGACACCATCCACTACCCCACGGTACACGCCGACCGTCTCCGCCAAGAAGACTTATCCCGATTTCACGTGTGCAACTGCGACAGCCGAGCGCTGTACTTCGAGCCGCGTAAGTTTGCGCGCCGACCGGGGGCTGTCAATCGGGATTGCTCACTGGCGGTCCATGCCAGTTACTTGTCACGTCCCATCACCTGCACTCCTGCCGCTCCCTCCAGGATTCGGATGCCAAAAGTCGCGATCGCTCTGCTCTTGAGCTGCCTGACTGTGGCCACGACCCCGTGGTAAGGGATCGATGCGAGTCGCCGCAGAGCGCGCCGCCCATCCTGCTTTTTGGTGCCACATCCATGGCGGGTTTTGCCCTGACCCGGCTCTTTCCCCAGGGCACGCTCGCTTTTGCGCCGCCCACAGCACGCAACACCTGGCCCGTTCTCAACCTCGAGGACCCCGCGTGGCTCAAGGCCCTCTTTGTTGCCAAGGCGCCGGAACTGCTGATCTACTGCCACGCCGTCTGTAATGTCCGCAAATGCGAAGCCGAGCCTGGCTGGGCACGCCAAATCAACGTCCACCACATTGAGCGCCTCCTCGAATGCCTGCCCGACACGACGCGCCTCGTATACGTCTCCTCAGACCACGTCTTTGGCGGCGATGGCAGCTATGACGAAGACACCCCTCCCTGCCCAATCAGCGTCTATGGCAGGACCCGCGTCGAAGCCGAAGCATTGATCCTGGCTCGGGACCGATCCCTGGTGCTGCGCCCGGGGCTGGCCATCGGCGCCAGTCACAATGGCCGCTCGGGCCATTGTGACTGGCTCGCCTACCGGCACCAGCAGGGGTTGCCCATAACCATTGTCACGGATGAGTTCCGTTCCGCCATGTGGGTCGACGATCTGGCGGTCCGCATCATGGACCTGGCCCAAAGTGAGCAGACAGGGCTTCGGCACATTGCGGCAACACAGACCGTGGGCCGTCTGCAACTGGCCCAGTACCTGACGCGGCGCCTTGGTATCAACCCCGTGCTGCACACGGCCAGCCGTCACGGGCAACCGGCGCCGCATCTGGGCCGAGTTGAACTGGTCAGCGTCTTCCGGGGCCCATTGCACGAACCCTTACCGAGCGTAATGCCGTCTCTGGCGGGACGGTAGGGGCTGCCCGGATCGACCCGTCGGCGCTGGTGACTCCAACGTTTCACACGTGGGAACAGCGTTCGGTGCAGATAACAGCCGTTTCGGGTGGGGCGTCAACCAGACGGCGCGTCCCAACGGGGAACGAACGTCCGCGACCGAGGGTCACATCGAGCGTCAGCAGAGCGGGTTTTGGGTATATTGCAGAATATCTCGATGAGGAAGGGGGCAGCGCTGAAGGACCGGATCATCACCACTCTCACGATCGCCGTCACCGTCACCGTGGGAGCGGCATTGTGGTATCGCGGCAGTGGCTACTACCTGCTGTCTGTCGAACAGCGGGTCGACGCGCCCCTGCACGCGCTGCTGGCGCCCGCCCACCCGGTGGGTCACCTGCTCGGATGGCTCGGTCTGGGGCTGATGACGGTGATGCTGCTCTATTCTGTGCGCAAGCGGGTCCGCTGGATGCGCCGCCTCGGATCGCTGCGTCACTGGCTCTCCTCGCATATCCTGATGGGTCTCCTCGGCCCGCTGTTGATCACTTTTCACAGTGCTTTCAAGGTTTCCGGCCTCGTGTCGATCGCCTACTGGAGCATGATCGTGACCATGGTGAGCGGCATCTTCGGGCGCTATATCTACGTGCAGATTCCCAACAGTGTGCTTGGTGATGGCCAGTCCCCTGCGGCCCTCGCCGAAGAAGCCCGCAGTATTGAGGTCGAACTCGAACGAAGTGTCAGCAGCGCCAGCGACCTGGTCGCGGCGCCCCGGCCCGACGGCGCCCGCGGGGGATGGCAGGCCTTGCTGGTCCTGTTGGCCGACGATCTCAAGCGTCCATGGCGCCGCCTGCGCCTGGCCCTGGCACTGCGCCGTGCCGGTCTGCCCCGCGGCGAGGCACGCGCCGCCGTACGTCTGGTCCAGCGGCGTGATCTGATCCTGCGCCGGATCGACCTGTCGGCATCGCTGTCCGAAGTCTTCCGTTACTGGCATGCCCTGCACAAGCCCTTCGTCTACATCATGTTCCTGATCGCCGCCGTACACGTGGGTGTGGCGCTGCTGTTCGGCTACGCAGGGCTGTGACATGAGCACGCCGAGTACGGATACACTGATCGTTGTCGCCATTGCTGTCGGGCTGATCGCCATCACGGTCATCCCCTACGTCCGCAGCCTGAGGCACCGAGAAGAGACCAACGTGCGCCGGTTGCAGGCCTCGGTCGAGGCGGGCCTGGACGAACCACCGACGCTGCATCCGGTGGTGGATCCGGCGATCTGCCTCGGCAGCGGTGCCTGCGTCGCCGCCTGTCCGGAGGGAGATATCCTGGGACTGGTCCGCAGTCGTCCCGAGCTGTTGCATGCATCCCGCTGTGTCGGCCACGGCCAGTGCGCCGCCGCCTGCCCGGTGAGTGCCATCACTCTGGTCTTCGGCACCGCCCAACGTGGCGTCGACATTCCCCACGTGAAGGGTGACTTCGAGACCAACGTCCCCGGCATCTACATCGTCGGTGAGCTTGGCGGCATGGGCCTGATCCGCAATGCCTTGCGCCAGGGACGCCAGGCGGTCGAGGGCATCGCGCGCCACGAACGGGCGACAGATGACGCGCTGGATGTGCTCATTGTCGGCGCCGGGCCGGCGGGGATCTCGGCGTCGCTGGCGGCGATGCAGGCGGGGCTGCGTTTTGCGACAGTCGAGCAGGAACTGCCGGGGGGCGCCGTGCGCCACTACCCGCGGCAGAAGCTGGTGATGACGGAGCCCATGGACATACCCCTCTATGGCCGTGTCGATCTGCCAAAAGCCGGCAAGGAAGAACTGTTGTCTTTGTGGGACGATGTGTTTACCCGGACCGGCCTGCAGGTGCGTAGCGGCGAACGTCTCGAGGGGGCCCGTCGCGATGGCGGGGTATTCCACGCCGTGACATCAAAGGCCGAATACCGCGCCCGTCATCTGGTACTGGCCATCGGTCGGCGGGGCACACCCCGGCGACTCGGGGTCCCTGGGGAAGAGCGGGACAAGGTCGCCTATTTCCTGCTGGAGCCGGAACGCTACCGCGGTCAGGCAATCACCGTCGTCGGCGGCGGCAATACGGCGCTGGAGACGGCCTGCGCCCTGGCGGCGGTGGGGCCGGAAACCCGCGTCACCCTCGTGCATCGTTCGGCGGCGCTGGCGCGCGCGACCGAGGTCAACCGCGAACGTTTCGCCCAGTTGCAGCGGGAGGGACGCGTCGAACTGCTGCTGCAGACCGCCATCGGCGAGATCGGGGCCGATCACGTGCGGCTCACCGACGCCGCCGGCGTCGAGCGCCAGATCGACAATGATCAGGTCTTCGTCTGCATCGGCGGCGAACTGCCCGTGCCGTTCCTCACCACCCTGGGCATCACCGTCGAACGCAAGTTCGGTCAGGCCTGATACGTGACAGCCGCCATCCTGCTCGTTCTGCTGCTGCAGTTTCTTGCTGCGGACGTTACGCCGGCGGCAGCGCAGCTGCTGTCACCGGGCCAGCTGGCACAACCACACGTCGACGTGGAGGGCATGAGCAATTGCACAAAGTGCCACGTCCTGGGGAGTCAGGTACAACCCGAGCGTTGCCTGGCCTGTCACGAAACGCTGGCGGCACGGGTCGCCAGCGGCCAGGGCTACCACAAGGACAAGACAACCGGGTGTGTCACCTGCCACACCGACCATCTGGGGCGGGACTATCAGATGGTGCGCTGGGATCGCGACACCTTCGATCACGCCGAAGCCGGCTACCGGCTCGAG
The DNA here is from genome assembly GCA_937919035.1 of uncultured Gemmatimonadaceae bacterium. Lineage (GTDB taxonomy): Bacteria > Latescibacterota > UBA2968 > UBA8231 > UBA8231 > UBA8231. Next base: position 12,397 of record CALFPI010000111.1, on the reverse strand, counting down.
GGCAAACATGCCGAGGCCCGTTGCGACCAGTGCCACAAGACAGCATCCTACATCGGCCTGCCCACCGACTGTGCCAGTTGCCACCTGGACGAGCACCGCGGGCAGTTGGGGCCCACTTGTGCGGACTGCCACACCCCGGCTGCGTGGAAGCCGGTGACCTTCGAACACAGCCGGGCCCGCTTCGCCCTGGTCGGCAAGCACACCCGTGTGGAGTGCGCCGGATGCCATGTGACGGAGACGGCAATGGCCGTCATGGACAGCAGCCGCGGCGCCGCTGACAGCAGCTTTGTCCGCTATCGAGACATCCCATTTGCTGCCTGCACCGATTGCCACCAGGACATCCACCGCGGGCAGTTCTCCGGTCCACCCGAAACCCGGAACCAGACCCAGAACCGGAACGCGGCGCCGGTCACGGACTGCACAACATGTCATGTCGAGACGGGCTGGAAGCCGGCGGCGGGCTTCGATCATACGCGGGCCCGCTTCCAGTTGACCGGCGGCCATACGCGCGTCCTCTGTGACGCCTGCCACCGACGCGACGACGCCAGCGTCGACACCACCACTATCAATACCACCAGCGGTGGCGCCGGCATGCAGCGGTTCCGGCCGCTGGCCTTCGGTCGTTGCACCGACTGCCATGCGGACAGCCATCGCGGGCAGTTCCCGGGTCGTGACTGCACCGACTGCCATACAGACGCGGCCTGGAAGCCGGCACGTCTCGACCACGACACGAGCCGTTTCACTCTGCAGGGTCGCCACGAACCGGTGCCCTGCGACAAATGTCACCACCAGGAGGAGCTCGGTGCCGGTGTTGTGGGCGCACGCTTCCGTCCCGTGCCCTTCGCCGCCTGCGCTGACTGCCATGCGGACGTACACGCTGGGCAATTCGGCGTGCAGGACTGCGGCGCCTGCCACACGGTGGCGGGCTGGAAGGCGGCGGCGGACTTCGATCATGAGCGATCCCGTTTTCCGCTGCGCGGTCGTCACGTCCAGACGGCCTGCGACAAATGTCACGCCGGGGTTGCCGAGGGCACGCCCACGCGCTTCCGGCCATTGCCGCACGAACGCTGTGACGACTGCCACGCCGATTCCCACGACGCCCAGTTCGTAGTCCAGGGGCGCGCCACTGACTGCGCCGTGTGTCACCAGGACAGCGACTGGAAACCGGCGTCCGCCTTCGACCACGACCGGGCCAGCTACCACCTCGAGGGGGCCCACACGGCTGTCGCCTGCGCCGGGTGCCACCCGGCGTACACAACACCCGCCGGCGAACAACGCCGCCGCTACCGACCCCTGTCGACGGATTGTGCCGCATGTCATCGCTGAGTCACTGCCGGTTCATACTCCTGACGCTGGCACTGTCGGCAATGTCGATCCAGGCGCAACTGCCCTCTGCACCGGCAGCGTCACCAACATCTGGCGCCAGGCCGCATACGATATCGCCGCATGAGGGGCTCGACCGGCCATGCAGCACTTGTCACACGACAGCGGGCTGGAAACTGGTGAACTTCGCCCACGACCTGACGGGCTTGCCGCTGGCCGGTGCCCATGCGATGGCGACGTGCACCGACTGCCACCGCGTGCGGCGCTTCGACGAGGCCGTTGCCGACTGCGCCACGTGCCACGTCGAACCCCATCAGCAGGCGCTGGGCGCCGATTGCGAGGCGTGTCACGACGAGCACATCTGGGCACTGGCGCCACGCTTCACCCACGACGCCACGGCCTTTCCACTGTGGGGGGCCCATGCCGCCACCGACTGCGTGCAGTGTCATGCCGACGAACGCACCTTCCAGTTCGTCGAACTGCCGGGGATGTGCATGGACTGCCATGAGGCCGAGTTTGGCCGGGCTCCCGTGGCCGTCCATCTGACAGCGGGGCCCGATTGCCAGACCTGCCACACCCTCGACGAGTGGCGCGGCGGCCATGATCCGGCGTGGTTCGAGATCCGTGGCGGTCACCACGATCAGCCCTGCGGGCAGTGCCACAAGCGTCTGCCCGACTACCCCAGCTATACCTGCGCCGACTGTCACCGGTTCTCGCTCGACGAATTCGAGCACCGCGGCGTCGAAGTCGATGACGCCCGCTGTCTGGATTGCCACAGCCGCGGGGGGTTCCATGACTGATCGGGGCCGCTTCATCTGGCTGTTGCTGTGTGTCCTGGTCACCTCGCCGGTCTACGCCGGGGCACGACTGGAGGGTGTCGTCAGCCTGCGCTGGGAAGGACTCACCGATCGCGATGCCCTTTCCCCCGATTATCAGGACCTGCGCACGCGCGTGCAGTTGACTGCACCGGTGACCGCCATGAATGCGCGGGTGCACCTCGAAGGCTGGATGCGCCAGAGCTTTGCCGGGCATGTCGCTGAGCCCGACGAGGGGTCCGGCGTTGGATCTGCCTACGATCAGCGACGACAGGTGCGTCGTGCCTCCGTGGAATTCACCCGGGTCGCCGGCGGTACACTCGAAATCGGCCGCCATCGCAGCCACCTGACAACGGTCGCCGCCCTCGACGCCGACGGCCTTTCGTGGCGTCGGCAGGGCAAGCGACTATGGCTGGCGGCAACAGCTGGTGCGCCCGTGCCGTACTGGGAGCCGGATGCAGGGATCGATGCGACGCGGCTGCAGGCGGGGGGCGAACTGGGCTGGCGCGCCGGTGGCTGGGAGACCGGCGCCGGCCTGCTGCGTGAAGAAGGGCGTGCGCCGGGTGCCCGCTGGCGTCTGGGCTGGCAACTGCATGCACCCGTTGTGGCGGGCCTGCGGGTGGGAACCCGCATCGACGCCGACCCCGACGCGGGGCGCTGGTTAAGTGGCCGCGCAACGCTCACGTGGCGCCGTGCCAACTGGCTGGCACAGGTGCACGCCACGGAACGTGAAGTCTCGGCCTTTCCGGCGGGGACAGCAGCTGATTCGCTATTGTACGGCGGCCGCAGTCATGAACTGGGCCTGCGCCTGCAACGGCGTTGGGGCCGCGACCTGACGACAAGCCTGCGCCTGCGGTCGAACACCGGCGCCCGCGAGTATCGTTTCGAGGAACTGGCCGTGCGCTGGCGCGGCGTGCCACTCGACCGGGGAGAACTAGCGCTGGCTCTCAGCGACAGCTGGAGCCCGTGGCGACAACTGGAGCAGTTGCGCCTGGAGTGTACCTGGTGGGGCCTGTCGCGTTGGACGTTGGCTGCGGGCGCGACAGTTACGGCGCACGAATGGCGTGCGTCCCGGCTTCCGGAATGGCGCCTGCGGGCGCGCCCACACCTGTCGGCCCGCTGGGCGTTGTCACCGTCATGGGTGCTGCAGCTGCAGCTGCAGGAGACGCTGGACGAGTTCACCCACCTGCGCACCGGTGCCACCGCCGGGCTGACGTACCGATTGTGAGAGGACGGCTGGCAGCCGTTGCCGTGGTCGCGCTGGCGCTGACCGTCGCCTGCCAGGACACGACCAGTGGCCCCCTGCCGTGGACGGTGACGGAGGTGCACAAAAGCGTCGGGCTGGTTGGGGGACACCAGCAGATGGATTGTGCCGATTGTCACGAGGGCTCAGGCTACACGGGTGTGCCCGTCGACTGTGCTGCCTGCCATCTGGAACAGCATAGCCGGGTCAAGGATCCCGACCACGTCACCCTGGGCTACGGCACCGTCTGCTCAGAGTGTCACACGTCGCGCGCCTGGCGCCCGGCGTCCATCGACCATGCGCCGCTCGGCTTTCCCCTGGAGGGTGCTCACGGTCGCCTGCTGTGTGCCGACTGTCATGGAGACGGGACCTACGCATCGCTGCCCGAGGACTGCTGGTCCTGCCATGGCCCCGACTTCGACGCCAGTACCGACCCGGATCATACGGCGCTGGATTTCTCCCACGAGTGCCAGACGTGCCATGCCGACGAGGCCTGGTCACCGGCGGTCTTCGACCACACCCGGACCAGCTTCGCGCTGGACGGGGCCCACCGGCTGGCCCCCTGTCTTTCCTGCCACGAGGCAGGTTATGTCGCGACCCCGACGGACTGCCTGGCGTGCCACGCCCAGGACGAGCCGGACCGTCATTTCGGCCCCGATTGCGCTGCATGCCACACGACCGCCGCTTGGCGCCCCAGCACCTTTGATCACGAACGCTGGTTTCCCTTGCGCTCCGGCGCCCATCGTCGGTACGGCTCGACGTGCGCCAGCTGTCATCTGAACGCCGCAACGTATACGACGTTCACCTGCACCGACTGCCACGACAATGAGCACACGGCGAGCCGGACCGATCGGCAACACCGGGAGGTGCGCAACTACATCTACGGCTCCGCCGCCTGTTACGATTGCCATCCCAAGGGACGGGGTGAAGGCGACGGCGGGGACGATGACTGATCCGTCTCGCCATCGCCTGCGGTCCTTGCTTGTGTTGTCGCTGCTGCTGTGTGGCGCCTGCCAGGACCATGTGCAGAGCCCCGACATCTGGACCGTGGAAAGTATGCACAAAGATGTCGGCCTCTCCGGCGGCCATCAATTGGAGTGTGCCGGGTGCCACGCCGGCGTCGGCTTCAAGGGGGCTGCCGGCAATTGCGCGGGCTGCCATCTGTCGCTCTATGAGCAGACGACGCAGCCGGATCACACCCTGCTGGGTTACCCGGAGCAGTGCGCCGAATGCCACGAAATCGACGCCTGGCAGCCGGCCTTCATCGCCCACGACACCCTCGGCTTCGCCCTCGAGGGGGCCCTTGCGCGCGTTTTCTGCTCCGGTTGCCATGCAGACAATGTCTTCGGGCCCCTGCCCTCGGACTGTTGGTCCTGTCACGAGACGGACTTCGTTGCCGTCGCCGACCCCGGGCACGTGGCCCTGCAATTGTCGCATCAGTGTACGGACTGCCATGACACGGCGGCGTGGACCCCGGCAACCTTCGACCATGACTCGACGGACTTCGCCCTCACCGGCTCCCACATAGAGACTGCGTGTGTTGACTGCCATACACCGGCGGTCCTCGCCGCGGCGCCAACCGACTGCTGGTCCTGTCACGAACTCGATTTCGACGCCGCCCTCGATCCCAGCCACGTAGCGCTGCAGTTGTCCCCTGCCTGTGCCGAGTGCCACGACACCGAGGCCTGGGCGCCGGCGACATTCGCGCACGACTCAACGGAGTTCGCCCTCACCGGAGCCCACATCGAAACGGCGTGTGTCGACTGTCATACACCGGCGGTCCTGGCCGAGGCGCCAACCGACTGCTGGTCCTGCCACGAAGTCGATTTCAACAAGTCCAGCGAGCCCGGCCACGTGGCGCTGCAACTGTCGCAGGACTGTACGGAGTGTCACGATACGGAGGCCTGGACACCGTCAAGTTTCGACCATGGCCTGACGGAGTTTGCCCTCACCGGGGCCCACATCGAGACGGCATGCGCCGACTGTCATACCCCGGCGATCGTGGACGAGGTGCCGACGGACTGCTGGTCCTGCCACGAACTCGACTTCAACAAGTCCGAATTGCCCGGCCACGTGGCGCTGCAACTGTCGCAGGAGTGTGCGGAGTGTCACGATACGGCGGCGTGGGCGCCGGCCAGTTTCGACCATGGCCTGACAGCCTTTGCCCTCACCGGGGCCCACATCGAGACGGCCTGTGTCGACTGCCACACGCCGTCGGTCCTCGGCCAGGTGCCGACAGATTGTGTCGCCTGCCACGAGGTCGACGAACCCGTGAACCACTTCGGTCCCGCCTGCATCGCGTGCCATACGACGGCGGCGTGGGAACCATCAACGTTCAACCACGAGCGGCTGTTCCCGTTGAGTCGTGGCAATCATAGCCGCTACCGCAACGATTGCGGCAGTTGCCACCTCGTGCCAGCGGACTATGCCATCTTCACCTGCACCGACTGCCATGACAACGAGCACACACGCACGCGGACCGACGGTCGGCACCGCGGCGTGCGCAACTATATCTACGAATCGGCCGCCTGTTACCAGTGCCATCCCGCAGGCCGGGAGTGACGGGCCAGGGCGCTGAGGTGCGCACCGGGAACGACTACGACAATTCGTTCCCGGGATGCAGGCAGGTGGATTGGATTTACAGCTCCAGAAAATGACAAAACATCCGATAAATAGGTTGGAGCCTGGCACCACAGCAGGCCCGAAGCCCTCTATCGGAAGCAGAGCATGGAAGCCAACAGCAAGACTTCGGAGACGCGAACCACCTGTTGTGGCGAGACGGCCCCGCCCCCTTCGCTGACTGCATTGCTGCGCTCGACACAGCCGCAGACGCTCTTTGACGCAGAGGCTCGCACCGGAGACTACGCTGTTTTCATGCTGGAAACGCGCGACGCCCTGCTGGCGCTGCAGAAGAATGCCCTGCCCCTGATTGCCACCGAGATCGAGGCGCGCCGCACCCGGCTGCTCGATGTGCTGCTGGCGAGCACGGGGACCACGACGCAGCGTCTGAAGATCCTCGGGCAACTCGGCGCCTTTCGTTTTCTGACGACAGAGCCTGCGGAGAGCCGGAAGCTGAAATTGACCGCCGCCGTGCGTGATGCGACCGAGGCTGAATTGCCCGCTCAAGCGGCGGCGCTTGCCGCCATCTGGCGCCCGGAACCGCGTTCTTTTCTAGACCTGCTCATCCACCGCCCGACTGAGGCAGCCCGGCTGCTGGCTCGACGGCCCGTCCCGGCCATCGTCGATCACCCGCTGAACGGGATCGGCGAAGAGGGGCGCCAGGCCTTCATCAAATCAGGCGTGATCAGCTGGCGAGAGGCGGGGGTCGTGCACCTGGTTGCCGGCGTCGGGGATTTCCTGCAGACCTGTAGCGCTGGTGGCACCAGCGTGACACCGTCGGGTCTGACGCCGCTGCAGCTGCTGCTGCTGCACGACGAAGTCACCGATGCGTTGCGGCAGTCATCCACAATGGAGGCTACCGCCCGCCACATCGTGGCCCGCACGTTTATCGGCTGCCTGTCCGGTGTGGACCTGGCGCTGACGGTGGAGTCGTTTTTCGTCGACTGGGAGTCACGTCAGTCGATCGCAGCCGCAGCCCGGCAAAGCGTCAGGACCGAGCCGGTCGGGGTCGATGCCACTGCGGGACTGTCAGCCGACAACTCTGTTGATGACGAGCAGTGGATGGACTGCATCATCACCCACGAGGACCTGCGTCCGGAAGCCTTTGAGCAACACACCCTTGCCGAACAGCACAGAATTCTGCGCGAAATGTTTGCTGAGGACTGGAGCGAAGAGGACGAGTTGGCCCTCGAAACGGTAGCCGTCGCCCACGTGTAGACCTGCCGCATCGTGGCACGTCGTGGGTCTGAGCCGTACTATCTTCGGTATGAATCATACCATTGCATTGATTGCCGGCGACGGCATTGGCCCCGAAGTGACCGAAGGTGTACAACGCGTGCTGGCCGCTGTTGGCGCGCCGCTCACGTGGGATGAACACCCGGCAGGCCTTGCCGCTCTCGAGCGTGGTCTCGACGTCCTGCCGGACACAACCGTCAACGCCGTCCGCCAGCACGGCGTCGCTCTCAAGGGCCCTTGCACCACACCGGTGGGCGAGGGCTTTTCCTCCGTCAACGTGCAGTTGCGCAAGAAGCTCGATCTCTACGCCGCCGTTCGCCCCGTGCGTTCCCTGCCTGGCGTCCCCACCCGCTACGACAATGTGGATCTCGTCATTGTGCGGGAAAACACCGAGGGCCTCTACTCAGGCGTCGAGAACGAAGTCACACCCGGCGTCGTCATGAGCATGAAGGTTGCCACGGAAAAGGGGTGCCGACGTATTGCCCACTGGGCATTTCGCTACGCCACACAGCGCCGGCGCAAACGCATCACCGTGTTCCACAAGGCCAACATCATGAAGATCACCGATGGGCTCTTCATCCGCATCGCCGCCGAGGAACATCGGAGCCAGTACCCCAACATCGAGTATCAGGAAGTCATCATCGACGCCGGGTGTATGCGCCTGGTGCAGGATCCCTCGCAGTTCGACGTGCTGCTGATGGAGAATCTCTACGGTGACGTCATCAGCGATCTGTGTGCCGGTCTCGTCGGGGGCCTGGGTGTTGTGCCCGGTGCCAACATCGGTGAAACACATGCTGTCTTTGAAGCCGTACACGGTTCGGCGCCCGACATCGCCGGCAAGGGTGTAGCCAATCCCCTGGCCCTGCTGATGTCGGCAACGATGATGCTCAACTACCTGGCCGAAACACGGGGGGATGCAGCCTGCAGGGCATGTGGCGAGAAGATTCGCCGCGCCTACGATCTGACCCTGGCTGAAGGCTGCAAGACGCGCGACCTCGGCGGCGAACTGGGTACGCTGGAGTTTGCCCAGGCAGTGATCGACCGGTTGTAGAATTCAGCTCGACACGTCCAGGATCGTACGCGCCGCCTCACTGAGCCGGTTGTAGGTCTCGGGACGAATGAACTTCTGCTGATCCGTCTGCTGCTTCTGATCACGCCGCGTGAAGTAACTGTGCAGACCATACCGCGCCGTCGCCGTTCGGTTCAGCGTGCCACCATGCCACGTGTGTGAATTGAAGATCACCACCGTCCCCGCCGGCGCCGTCAGGATCTTCTGGTCCGGATGGGGTGCCGTGGCATCGGCCAGCGCGTCCTTGGGATGCTGTCCGCTCCGGTTCGATCCGGGCACGACCCGTGTTGCGCCGTTCTCCTCGGTGAAATCCGTCAGCAGCCAGATCGAGTTACATACGTAGTAGTCTCCCGGTTCAACACCTGCGCCCCAGTCCGCATGCAGCCCCTGCAGGCCGGCGCCGGGCAAGGCGGCGCGGCCATTGAGTGACGACAGCCGCAACGAATCACCGAGGACGTGGCGGATGCAGGCCAGCACCTTCGGATGGGTGAAACAGATTTCGAAACAGGCACCCTTGTTCACCAGGTCAGACAACCGGTTGGTGCCGGCCTCCTGGTGTACTTCGGACCCCGCTTCGTCGCCCTCCTCGGCCACCAGTTGCTCGAACCGTGCCCGCAGGGTCTGCACCTGCGCCGGACTCAGGATGCCCGGCAGGGGCAGGTAGCCCTGTTCGTCGAGGTGTGTGCGCTCCTCGTCGGTCAGCAGCCCGGGCGTCGCACCGAGCTGCGCCAGTGCTTCTTCGCTGGTCAATTTCCCTCTCCTTTGCTCGTGTGATCCCGCCAGTTCCACTGCGCCGATCAAACGCGGAACAGGGGTCGCAGTCCCTCGATGATCGCGTCGAGTTCGCGTTCGTCCCCCGCATCCAGTGGCGGTGTTCCAGGTGTGCGCATGTTCGCGCTGCTGAATACACCACGTCGCATCAGCAACGTCTTGCACACGGGCAGGCCCATACACAGGATCAGGTTGATCAACGGCAGCAGCTGACCGTAGATCTGCCGCGCCTTCGCCTCATCTCCGGCCTGCCAGGCATCCCACACCTGCACATGGATGTCCACCGCTTCGGTTGCCGGCATGAAGCCGTGGGCACCCCGCTGCATCTCCGACAGCATCCAGCGACCATGGCCACCGCCAAAGACACCCTCCCAGGGCGCCCCACCAGCCAGTACGGCACTGATCTGATGCGCACTCGGTTGCATCTCCTCCTTCAGGTAGCGCACGTTGTCGATGTCACGCAGCAGGTCCTGCAGGAAACTGGCACTCATGCCACCATGGGTGTGCTGGATGAACATCGGCCGACCCGCCGCGGCGGCAACAGCCTCGTAATAAAGCCGGATCTCGTCAGCGGTCCCCGCCGAGATGTAGGGGGGCAGGGCGATGATGGCATCGACGCCGGCGATTGCTGCGGCATGCGCACATTGTACCGCCACCTGGCGACTGGGTGCAGCGACACCACCCACAACGGGCAGACGACCGGCGGCGGCACGAACGACGGTCTCCATGCCCCGCTGTCGTTCGACATCGGTAAGGAACTGGAATTCGCTGCCCAGCACCGGAAATACCAGACCGTGCGCGCCGGCGGTGATACAGAACTCTACCTGGCTGGCCAGTTCGTCGTAGAGCACATCCCCGTCGTCGCTGATCGGGGTAATCAGCACGGGAAAGATGCCGCGGAATGGTTCGTGACTCATGTTGATGTCTCCCTGAGGGTTCGGCACGGGCTCACTCTTTGACTCGATTCTCTTCGATGTAGTCCCAAATCAGCCGGTAGCCCATGCCCGGTTCCGTCGGCACCGTCACGTAGCCGTCCGCATCGAGAGGATCACAGATCGCTTCCAGGTACGGCAGAGGGGTTTCCTCATCGACACCGGGAGCCAGCAGGCCGCGTTCATAGTACTCGCACACATCCTCGCTGCTGGCGCCGAGCAATTGCAGGTTGGCGAAACCACTCATGTGCACCTCACACTTGACGCCGAAAGCCTCGCAAATGGCCGCCATCTTGCGCACACCCGTAACACCACCCCGCAACACGTCGATACGGCTCATATCAGAGGCGCCCCGGCGAATCCAATCCGCCCGGGTATAGATGGAGCCGGCGGCGATCTCGGGAGACAGGATCGGGATATCGAGTTCGGCACACAGTTTTTCGTACGTGCCGACACGGTACTCATTCATCGGGTGTTCGTACCAGTAGAAGTCGAGACGCTCCAGTTCGCGTCCGACCTTCACCGCCTCTTCATAGGTGCGGTACGTGCCCCAGGGGTCGAAGCTCAGGACCATGTCATTGCCCACAGCGGCGCGCACGGCGCGGCAACATTCGATGTCCCAGTCGATGTGCGACGGCCGCCCGGGGTCGGGTTGGCCCGTCTGCGGATCCCAGAAGTAGTAGGGATGGATCTTGTAGTGCTGATATCCACGCGCCTTGCAGGCAGCGGCGTGTTCGGCGTAGACCTCCGGTGTACCCATGTTCGGATAGGTACTGGCATAGGCTTTGACCTTGTCGCGGCATCCACCCAGCAGTTTGTGCAGCGGCAGATTGTAGTGTCTCGCCTGCAGATCCCACAGGGCCATATCGATGACGCTGAGCAGATTCTCCTGCGTATTCGACACCCACATCCAGTGCCAGAACTTCTCCCGATCAAAAGGATCCTGGCCCAGAAGCCTCGCCCGCATGCCGCCACGAAGGGCAGCACGATCCTGCGCGTTGAGTCCATCCTGGTCGCCGTGACCGGCACCACCGAGATAGAGCCCTTCGGCCCCCTCGTCGGTGTGAATGCGTGTGAGGGTCTGGATGATCGTTGTCTCTGCACCCAGCTTGCCGTTGTGGAAGGTTCGGCGCGGCACGCGGAAAGGGATGACTTCGATGTCGGTGATTTTCATGGTGTTTTGAGCTTTCCCCAGGTGGTGGTGGGAACGGCACTGCTCACGGTCGGTCCGATATGACCGGTGGACAGCACAATGTCGTCGTACCAGACCTCGTTGTCGCGTGTTGCCGCGTGAATGTAGATGCCGAAGGTGGCGCGTTTCAGCCGCACCTGAGTCGTCGTGCGCCAACGGAATCCTGTGGCATGGATGTATAGTACGCCATCGATCCACGCCGCCATCTCCCCATTGGCCTGCCCCGGATCGTTGACGCGAATCATGTGCTCCAGACAGTACCATCGGTCCCGTTCCGGTACGAGGCGTCCTTCCGGTGGTGGCTGAAAGAAATTGCCCCAGTAGTTGCCGTCCGGATCCTGCTGCATGTCCATCCAGTAGGTGTAGATGAAGAAATACCCCGGCGGCGGGTATCGTCCCCAGTCTTTCCACGGTTCAAGGCTGGCAGTGAAACGGTCGGCACCGGTGGGACGGATGCCCGCCTGCCCCATGCCGGCCCAGGGGTCAGAACCGGCGACCCCGGCCAGGCCGCCACCGGTGTGATTCAGATTGCCCTGATCGTAGTCGGCGGCGAAGCGCAGGTAGCGCCGGAAGTATACCGTGTCGTAGCCCTGGGGACCGAAGTAGAGCGTCGCCCCCGAGCCCGACTCGCGGCCGCCGTTGTCCGGGGCGACGAACCGATAGGCACCGCTGCCACCATGGGCACGGGCCACGTCGGCCACCCGCCGGGCGCGGCCGTCATCCACGCCCCTCACTTCGAGATAGCCGTCGAAGCCTGGTGCCGCCTCAGCGTCATCGGCAAAGAACACCACGCCGGGCATCTGCAGTCGTGCCAGCGCCCCAGCGTCGGCACGGGTATGCTCCGTGACCACCATGGGGGCGCTCTGCGCGACGGCAATATCTGCCACACCGACACCTGCCGCGGCGATCAGTCCGGTGACCAGTCCGGAGACCAGGAAAATCTTCTCCTTGAGTCTCATAATGCGCCTTTCATTGGCGTCTGCAATTTCGTTGCCTTGTGGGTGCGAGAGGGTCATAGCATAACCAAGCGAAAGCGAGTCGTTCCAGGCAATGCATCAGGACACCATTGACATCATGCTTGACGATCTGCGCCGTACCGAGGGTGGTTCGGTTGCCACCTGGACGTGGCGTCTGCAGAGACGCAGCGGCCACGGACTAGACCGAAGTTCCAGATTGGTTTGCGCAGCAATTCGTGTG
>CALFPI010000110.1 GCA_937919035.1 uncultured Gemmatimonadaceae bacterium | reverse complement strand
GGGACGACCCACGCGCGCGGCAGAGACTGGCGCAGCCGTGACACGGTCTCCTGACCCGTGTGGATCGATTGGGCCACATCGGCAGGCAACCTGTCGTGACTCACGAGATAGCGCACATTGGCCATGCCGAACCAGGCAGGATAGCCGCGGGAAAACTCCCAGTGTGCCAACAAGTGTAGTGGTGACCATCCGGGGCGCGTGTTGGCCAGACCGAACAAGCCCGCAGAGTACATGCGCAGCGTCCCCGGATACCGCTCGTAGGAGTCGGTGCTGACAGACCATCCCGCATGCCAGTCGTAGGGCGCGTTGTGTTCGGAAACCAGGCTGGCAACACGGAAACGGCCCCACGCGGGAACGTCCGGGCCGGCCTCACCCGTGTCGGCCCTGGCGTCAGCCAGAATGGCCTCTGCCGCGGCGGGCAGATCGGTGTATATGGACGCCGGCAGCGTCCCGTTGAAGTCGGCAGAAAAGCTGCGCAGATCCGCCCACATGACAACAAAGCAGGCGATGGCCGTCAGCACCGGTGCCGCAGATCGTCTGCGAAACCTCTCCGAGCACAGCACCGCTCCGGCGAGCAGCACCAGCAGGAATCTGCAGATATCAGCGTGCAGGTCCAGGCGCCAGAGGTCGAGCACGCTCTGCCCGTTTGCCGCCAGGATCGGGATCTCCCTGTCGGCATCGACTAACATGCCGACACCGACACCGACCACGACTACGGTCAACACAACCGCTGTGCCGCGCCAGGGCATGCGCAAAGGTTGCCGATCACGAACCAGGCGGTCGACGCCGAGGCCACTCAATACCGCCGCGCCGAAGGCCCACCAGATGAGAAACCGCGTAGGAATGCGAAACTGCTGCAGCAGCGGCACCTTGTGCAGCAGCTCGAAGAAACCAGTGAAACGGCCCAGAGACAGACCCAGACCCAGGAGCGCCAGGATGACAAAAAAGCCCCGCACCGTCGAGTTGCCGTCCACGGCACCTACGAGCGCCAACAGCAACGCCAGAACCCCGACATAGGGGCATAACTGGATGAAAAAACCGCCGGTTTCGCCGAGATTTCCCCAGTAGGAACCGTGGGCGGAATTGCCCAGAAGATCTGGTAACAGCAAGCTCAACAGGCGTTCGGGAGGCAGTGACATGTTGACGAACTGGGAGTAATCGATGCCGCCGGCTCGCAGGGACAAACCTGCCAGTTCCATGGTGGGCAGAACCTGGATTGCGGCGATCGCAGCGCCGGCAACAGCAATGACGGCACCCGGGATGGCCACCCGCCAGCGGTCCAACTGCGAGGCACGCACGGCGCCGTAGGCTGCGGCAGACAGGACTGAGTAGGCACATACCTGGGCATGACCGGCGAGAAGCTGCAGAGCAACAACGACCCCAGCCGCACCTATGAGAGCTGCTTGTCTGTGGCGCAATCCTGACTCGATCAGAAGAAACAGATAGGGTATTGCAGCAGCGGCGGCGATGAAATTCGGCGACATGGCCCGCACCACCAGGTAACCGCTGAGGCCGTAACACAGGCCCGCCGTCAGTGCCGCGCCGTGGCCGCTACCCAGGCCTCGCCGCAGATAGAGAAAGGTGCCAGCCGCTGCGAGCCAGAGATGCAGCAGGACGGACCATGTCACCGCGCGCGATGGCGACAGCAACGCCGCGCCGATCCAGTTGGGCGGATACAAAGCCCCCACCTGACCTTCTGCAAACAACGGGAATCCGGCATTGATGCGCGGCTCCCACAGAGGCAACCTGCCATCGGCGAGTGCCTCATGAAGAAAATGGCGGAACGGTATGTTCTGCACCATCATGTCCTGGACGAAGAACACGCCGCCATCGAGCACGACCTGAGGAAAAAAACTGGCCACAGCCAGGGCCAGGACGGCAACGCAGGCGGCATCCGACCGCCATCCGGATCTCGCCTCAACCATCGCGCCGCGACAGTTGCCCGATCTGCAGACGTGCCAATGCAGTCGCTACCGTGCTGGCCGCCAGACGGTGCCCTGCCTCGTTCCAGTGTGAATCCCGGAAGTACAGTGTCTGTTCCCGCGCCGCGGCGGCGAAACTCGGCGTCAGGTCGACCAGGTCAATCCCGTGGCGGGCGGCGATCTCCTGTATCTGTCGATTGGGATATTGCATGTCATAGTCACCGGCGAGATTGTGCAGGTCCCGCTTTGTGCGCCAGTCGTGCTCTTCGATCTGTACGATGGCAGGAGCATAGACAAGAACGAATTCGGCCCCAGCTCGTTCGCAGGTGCGGGCGAACTCGACCAGCAACAGTTCTGTCAGTGACCATACAGGACGGTAGCGCGCCTTATCCTGACCGTAGAGCCCCCCGTAGAACTGCTGCGCCTGCTCTGCAGGCATCGCGGATTCTGTCAGCCACGCCTTGGCACCGAGAGTCCAGAGATGGCTGTGAGCCTGCAACCTCTGCCAGGGGGATGTTCTGCGTGGTGGCGGCGCGGGAATCGGTGTGCCTGACAGCTGCAGGACACCGTTGCGATCCGGACGAAACACAGGTTTGGCACCGCGTTGTGCGCCGACGCCACGACGGCTGACATTGTTCCACAAATCATTGACGTAGAACAACAACAGGACAACATCTGGCGGCTCCCTGACACGCACTTCGTTGAACAGCAGCAACTCCTGATCGGTGCCAAAACCTGCCGTGCCATAGTTGCTGACGTGCACGCCGGTTGGGCTCGACATCTGCCTCTCGAGTCCCGCCGCCAGGCCATCGACGACGTCGACCCCCCAGCCCTCGGCGAAGGAATCGCCATAAAGTTGAAGCTGCACGCTCTCGGAGCCGGCAGACGACGCATGCTGGCGCCGTCCGGCGGCATCCATGTCGTAGGCAACATCGAACTCAGGTGTCACCATGTGCCCGGAGGCTCCGGGACGATGCTTCCACCCCAGTTGCGCGTCATGCATCCACACATCCGGGAGGCGGTGGATCTGCGGCGCCGCGATGGCCAGCAGCAGTTCGGCGCCCAGCAGACAGACAACGAGGCTACCCAGGGCCAGCAGGATACGATCTTTCAAGTGGCGGACGCCCCTCCATCGGCTCTACTTCTGGGGTTGCAACTGCGGCCCCGTGGGGCAACCTGTATGGGGCGGCCAAAGCTAGTCTTCCACAGGCCTTTCGTCAACGCGGGAAGTTGCTGTAACCCTAAGCTGGGCCTATATTTGCCGATTATTTCCCAGAACAGATCCACCACCGGAGGACCAAGGCCCTGAAGCGAATCCTGGTTACTGGCGGAGCCGGATTCATCGGCTCCCACACGGCAGATGTGCTGCTGCAGCGCGGCTATGAAGTACGCATCTTCGACTCGCTGCAGCAACGGGTTCATCCTCACGGCTGGCCTACCTATCTGGCTGCAGATATCGAGAAACTCGTCGGCGATGTGCGTGATAGCGACGCCTTGGGCCGCGCGCTCGAGGGCGTCGATGGCGTCATTCATCTGGCTGCCTATCAGGACTACATGCCTGATTTCAGCACGTACTATGCGGTCAATACCGTCAGTATCGCACTGCTCTTCGAACTCATCGTCGCCCGT
>CALFPI010000109.1 GCA_937919035.1 uncultured Gemmatimonadaceae bacterium | reverse complement strand
GAAAACAACCACTTGTACAAGAAGACGCCGCTTCTTTATGAATTATTCAGGCTAATTCCTATCCGTTGATGTCGACCGTGGGGGCGATCGGTGGTGCCCTCGACGATCTGGAAGAGGCGAGGTTGTTTCAGGGCCCGGGATCCTGCACCCTTTCAGTCAATCGACGACGACCGCTGGCCGATGATCCGATGAAGGTGACCGATATTGAAGACCTGATCACTGCAAACGTCCACGAACTGTCAGAAGCCCAGGAGAGTTGACAGCCATGAGAGTAGGAATCATTTCGCTGATTCATGAGTCGAATACCTTCGCTTCGACGCCGACGACGATCGACCTGTTTCGACGTGACGGGCTCCTGACTGGCGAGGAGATTCGTGCCGAATTTGCCGATGGTCTGCACCAGGGCACCGGTTTTCTTGAAGGTCTCGCCGAGGAAGATATCGAGGCAGTACCGATCTTTCATGCTGCCACGTCGCCATCGGGAACGATCACGAAACAGACATGTGAAGAGTTGATCGGTCTCATGTTCGAAGCCCTCGATGAGGCAGGATCACTCGATGGATTTCTCGTGTCTCCCCATGGAGCCAACGCCGGGGAGGGTGACGACTATCGAGATCTGGATGGGTTCTGGCTGACGAAATTGCGCGACCAGGTTGGTGCAGACGTTCCCATCATCTGCGTGATCGATCCCCATGCCAATGTCTCGGAACGGATGATTTCTGCCTGTGATGCGACGATCGCCTATCGCTCCAATCCGCACCTGGACCAGAAAGAGCGTGGCCTCGAAGCGGCGAGTCTGATGGTCCGCACCCTGCGTGGCGAAATAAGGCCCGTCCAACGGGCATCCTTTCCAGCCTTTGGTATCAATATCGAGCGCCAGGGAACGACGCTGTGGCCATGTCTGCCTTTATACGAACTGGCGAATGGTCAGTTGGCACGGCCGGACGTGCTATCCAACAGCATCGTTCTTGGATTTCCCTATTCAGATGTTGAGGAGATGGGATCGTCCGCCATCGTCGTCACCGACGGCAATGTGCAACTGGCGCAGCAACTGGCCGCAGAGTTGACCGACTATATGCTGGCAAACAAAGATGATTTTGTGGGCGAATACATCACCGTAGAGGAGGCTGTCGAACAGGCAGTCAACTCACCGGGGCCCGTCTGCCTGCTGGATATGGGAGACAATGTCGGCGGTGGGTCGGCTGCAGACAGCACATTGATCGCCCATGAGATTCACCGAAGAGGGGATACAACGGGCTTCGTCTGCCTCTTCGACAAGCCCTCCCAGGAGCAGGCGCGAGCGGCTGGTGTGGGGGCACGGCTGACGCTGACGATGGGCGGGAAAACAGATGACATGCACGGTGAACCGCTGGTGGCGGAGGTGACCGTGAAGAGCATTCATGAGGGATCATTCGAGGAGTCGGAGATTCGTCACGGTGGCTACACGCACTTTGACATGGGACCGACGGCTGTGGTCGTCACCGACACGGGACTCACCATCAGTTTGACCTCTCGGCGCATTGTGCCCGTGAGCCTCGGTGTGGTCACGAGTATCGATCTGGACCCTGCCGACTTTCAGATTCTTGTGGCCAAGGGTGTGCATGCCCCCGTTGCTGCGTTTGAACCCGTGTGCAAGACCCTACTGCGCGTCAATACGGCAGGTGCCACGGCAGCGGATATGCGGACCTTTACGTATCAGTATCGGCGTCGACCGATGCATCCCTTCGAGGTTGTTCAGGTCGACGAGATCCAGGTGTAGACCACCTGATTCTCCAGCAGATCGGACCGTAGCAGTTCCTCTTGGCGCAGATCCTACTGCCACCCCTTTATGGCTCGTCCAACCTGGTCGATCGCCTCGATATGGGTCCGCCGTTTCTCCTTCAGGGTGGGTTGCCAGATGGACTGCATGAAACCGAACAAGTGCTCGCCCGGCACACCCGACCGCCGGATTGGCCAAGTCGTTATCTTGCCTGGACGGATCTTCCGACTCGACACAGGACACGGTTATGAAGTTCGCCGGACACACGATGGGCATGCCGCAGCGCGATATCTATGGCTGCATCGATCTGATGGGGGACCTGGGGTTCGATGGCGTCGAGGTGCGTGTGGCGCCCGATGGGCAGCTCGACGACCTCACCTACGATGCCGCCCTGGGCGAGCGAGTCGGTGCGTACGCGCGTGGCAGGGACGTCGAGATCTGCTGCCTCACCCCGTACTATCAGGACCTGCTTGACCCGGCGCTACGGGACGACCGGATCGCCGGCCTGCGGCGTGTCATCGGCATGGCCCGCGATCTCGGCTGCCCACTGGTGCGCGCCCATGGTGGTCCCACAATCCCGCCGGAGCAGGATTCGAACGCCGCGCGTGACACGATTGCCGCCGGCCTGCGCGAAGTTGGCGACTATGCGGCTGAGTGCGGCGTGCGCATCGCCGTTGAGACCCACGGCGGCAGTGGCACCTATTCGGTCACAGAGATGGCTGACATGATACGCCGCGTCGGGCACCCGGCGGTGGGGGTCCTATTCGACATTGCCTGGACCTATCGCGCCGGCGAAGAGACGGTGGCCGAGGCGTTCGAGCTTCTCGGTGGGAACATCCTCCACTGTCATGTGAAGGACTTCCCGGGGCCGGGGCGCGACGGCGACTTCCGCCTGCAGCAACTGCCCGGCAGCGGTTGTCTGCCCTGGCCGGAAGTGCTCGCACACCTGCTCGCCAGCAGTTACAACGGCTACCTGTGTGACGAGTACGAGAAGTTCTGGAAACCGGAGCTACCCGATCCCGAAGACTGGTTCCCGCAAAGCCTGCGCGCCATGCGCCGGCTGCTGACCGAGGCGGGAGGCACGTCGTGCTGAGGTCTGCCGTCGTTGGCCTGGGCCCGATTGGCACAACCCACGCCACCTGCCTGGAGCAGCTGGAAGGCGTCGAGCTGGCGTGTGTCGTCGATGCAGATGACAGCCGGATGCAGACCCGCAAGGTTGGCCTCGGGGCGATGGCCCTGACCGACGTCGAGGCCCTGCCTGATGACATCGACATGGTCACTGTCGCCGTGCCGCCGGCAGCACACTACCGTCTGGTCGAGGCCCTGTTGAAGCGCGGCTTCCACGTGTTCTGTGAGAAGCCTCTTGCCCTGAAGCTGGCCGAGGCCAAGGCCCTTGCGGCGCTGGCGCAACGGCAGCAGCGGTTGCTCGGTGTAGGCTTCAAGATGCGCTACGAGCCCTGGTTCGCGAAGGCGCGCGAGCTCATCGAGCGCATCGGGCCGCCGTATCAGGTAATCACCACCAAGGTACAGGCCTTCGGTGGCAAGGACTGGGTGACGACGACCGGTGCCATGCAGGAACTGTCGTCGCACGACTTCGACCTCATCCACCACATCGCCGGTGTGCGGCCACGGCGCATGCTGAGTGCGCACCTGTCACACCGGCGTGGTTGGCCAGCCGAGGACGGCTTCTCCTTGCTCGTGGAATACGACAGCGGCATGCTCGGGTCGTTGAACGGCTGGTACTGCGACAGTTTCGCCTGGGACGGCCGCGACAACACAATGCGTTTCATCGGGCCCCAGGGCTACCTGTCGATCGACCGCTTCGAGCGCGTCGTCGTGCACACCGATTCCGAAGAAGTCTTCTCCTTCGAGGGGGCGCCAAACACCTTCCTGTTGGAGTTGCAGGCTTTTGTGCGCGCCATCGAGACTGGCAGCACAGACTATCCAGACGCCGCCGCCGGCATCGACTCACTGTGGGTGGTGGAGGAGGCCTACAAAACGGCGCCGGTCATCTCGGGGCTGTAACCGCTTCCGCCGCCTTCTGCCAGGGAGTCGGTGGCCACCACCGTGTCACCACGTCGGCCATCTCGTCTCACCAAGGCGTTCCGAACGAATCACGAACCCGGGATTATGACCTGGACTGGGGCTGTCCGCCGCCTGTCGCCTGTGACGGTGCGGGCCGAGTCGGTTAGAGTTCTGCCAGAAACTGAAAAACCCTGTCGCTGTGCCCAGGCAGGTTCTCGTGACCGTCCCCTCTCGCAAATTTCCCTCAACAAGGTGCCACTTCCAAATAGACCGATATACGGCGTACGTGAAATCTCTTGGTCGTAGGGGAGCCTGGCCTCGGTTCTGCCCTTCCACGAGGACCAAGGAAACCTCTTAGGGGGTTTCTGCGGGTTCAGGGCAGGGTTGGCGGGGACACCGCGACGCTGTAAGAGCC
>CALFPI010000108.1 GCA_937919035.1 uncultured Gemmatimonadaceae bacterium | reverse complement strand
TCGCGGATGATGCCACCGTCGGTCAGGGCTGCGGGCGGCTCATCGACCAGCGCCGCACGTAGCAGGGCGACGAGATCCTCCGCCAGGGGGAGTTGCTCGGTACTGCCCAGTTGCTGCAGCAGTGTGGCGCGGAAGGCGATTGTTGCCGCCGCCAGATCGGGCAGGGCCTCCAATGAACTGGCCAGTCCCGTCAGATCCCGGGGGGAGGCCCGCCGGCAGCAGATCCGGGCCATCATGCGTTCCAAGTCACCCACGCGTTCGAGATGTTGCCGAAGAAGGGCGCGCCCCGGGCGCTCCGCCACGATAGCAGCGACGGCGTCATGGCGACTGATTATGGCGGTGGGCGCGCGTAATGGTGCCGTCAGCCACTGGCGCAGCAGCCGTGCACCCATCACGGTTCGGGTCCGATCGATCACACTCAACAGCGTGCCATCGCGGCCCCCGTCCTGCTGATTGACGAGCAGGTCGAGGTTGCGCTGGGCCGTGGCATCGAGCAGCAGGCAGTCCTCGCGGCGCCGCCGCCGAAGCCGGTGTATGTGCGTGACTGCAGCCCGCTGGTTGTCCTGCAGGTAGGCGAGGGCCGCCCCCGCCGCCCGCACGCCGGCGTCGAGATCCTCACAATCAAAGCCCTTCAGCGAGCGCACCTTGAACTGTTCCAACAGCACTCGGCGAGAGGTCTCACGCTCGAAGTGCCAGTCATCGATATGGGTATGCGCAGCCCCGGGCAGGATGCGCATCAGCCGCTCCAGTACCGATGCGGAGAAACTGTCACCAACAAGCAGTTCAGCCGGTGCCGTCCGTTCCAGCTCATCGCCCAATTCGGTGTGAGGGATTTCGTCGATGGAGAAATCGCCCGTGGACAGATCTACCCAGGCGAGGCCGACCCTGTCACCGACGATGCAGATACTTGCAGTGTAGTTGTTGCGCTGACCATCGAGCATCGCGTCAGACAGCGCTGTCCCCGGTGATACGACCTCGACGACATCTCGCTTGACGATGCCCTTGGCCGTTTTCGGGTCTTCCACCTGCTCACAGATGGCAACCTTGCGCCCCATGCCGATGAGTCGAGCGACATAACCCTCCATGGCATGGTGTGGGACGCCAGCGAGGGGGATGTTGCCTGATGTCTTGCCATGATTGCGGGATGTCAGCGTCAGGCCGAGGAGTCGCGACGCTTCGCGGGCGTCGTCGAAGAACATCTCGTAGAAGTCACCCATGCGAAAGAAGAGAATGGCGTCTTCATGCTGCCGCTTGAAGCCCATGTACTGTTCCATCGCCGGCGACAGCTTGGCACCAGACATGTCTGGTGACTGTTCTGAAGACTGCTTTGAAGCCATTCGTCTCGGGTCCCAGTGGCCACGTGTAGGAGGGGGGAGAAACCCGGCGGTAAGTTTACGAAAAGAGCGCAGCCGACTCGATCACCGGCTGCGCTCCCTGTCGTTCTGGGCGTCTGTTACAGCTCCATGCGGCGCGCAAGCGTGCCGCAGAGGAAGATTTTCGTCAGCCCCAGCTTTCCATCTCTTCGTCGCGGTCGGCGTCTTCGCCCTCTTCCGGCTCCTCGACGACCTCGCGGATCGGATGGGCGGCGACGAATTCATCGACCTCCTTCTGATCCTTGTCGCGCAGGTATTCGATGACGCTGAGCACGACCTTCTTCTGGTCCTCATCAAATTCGATCACCTTCAGCGGGATCTCCTGTTCGAGATCGAAGCTCTGCCGAGGGTTCTCGAGGTCATCGATACCCAATTGCGACACGGGCACAAAACCGTCCACATCGTTCTCGAGATTGACGACGACGCCACGCTCGAGGATGCGGGCGACGCGCCCCTTGGACTCGGTGCCGACGGCGTAGCTTTCGGCCAGCTGCGGCCAGGGATTTTCGAAGGCCACCTTGTGACTCAGCGAAATACGCCGTCGCTTCTGGTCGATGTCCGTGACCACAACCGCAATGACGTCACCCTTCTTGAACATCTCACTCGCCTGACGGATGCGACGGGTCCAGGACATATCTGAAATATGTACCAGGCCGTCGATGCCTTCTTCGATCTCGACGAAGGCGCCAAAGTTCGTCAGGCTCTTTACCGTGCCCTCGAGGCGGGTACCGCTTGGGTAGCGATTGTCGAGAGTCTCCCACGGATCCGGATCGGTCTGTTTCATGCCGAGGGAGATCTTCTGGTTCTCGACGTCGAGTTTCAGCACCATGACCTCGACCATGTCGCCGATGGAAACCAGCTTGGAGGGATGGCGTACGTGCTGCGTCCACGACATCTCGGAGATGTGCACCAGGCCCTCGATACCCTCTTCGAGTTCAACAAAGGCGCCGTAGTCGGTGATACT
>CALFPI010000107.1 GCA_937919035.1 uncultured Gemmatimonadaceae bacterium | reverse complement strand
TGTTCGTGTCGACACCTTCGAGGTCGTCGTCCCTGTGGACGCCCGGGAAGGGGATCTCGTTGTCAGCGGAACTTCCGGGCGACTGCTGCGAGTCTCGTGTCTGTGGCCCAACGGCGTCCGCACGCCGACAACACGCCCTGGAGGGATCATCGGGCCCCTGGTCTACGGCGGCACGGGGGCCTGGGGTGATTTGGACGGCAAGCCCATCGAAGGCAGCATTGTCCTGATGGATTTCGCCAGTGGCCAGGACTGGATCAAAGCTGCCAGTCTGGGCGCCCGGGCCATCGTGTTCTACGACAACGGCGGCGTCAGTCGCCAGCAGGCAGAGGACAAGCTTCTCTCGGCGCCCGTCGACCTGCCCCGATTCTGGGTTGGACCTGAGGAAGCCGAAGTCCTGCTCCGCCGCATCGCCGAGGAGGAGCTCCAGGGGAAGTTGCCCAGCGCCCGTCTCGAAGGCCGCATGGATTGGAAGTCGGTGCCGGCTTACAACATCTACGGTTGGATTCGGGGCATGGACGAGGCGATGCCGCCGACCGCGCGCGCGGGTGAACAGAAATGGAAGGATCAGGTACTCGTCGTCCAGGCCTACTACGACGCCATGTCCATTGTCCCAGCCCTGCCTTCCGGCGCAGAGAGTTCCGCCAGTATCACCGCCCTGCTGGAGATGGCGCAGGTTCTTGCCCGACATCACCCCGACTACTCCGTTCTGTTTCTCGCCACCTCAGCGCACTTCACGGGTATGGCCGGGATCCATGATTTTCTCACGACGCACAGTGGCACAACGGATCCGATCGACTTCGACCTGATGTTGTCCCTTGACCTGTCGAGTCACGGGGAGCGCACCATCAGCCTGAGCAGAGGGGCGTTTTTGCCACTGGACCCGTCGCAGGACGAGCCGATCGAATCGGTGCTGACCGGCTACTCAAGCAGGCTGAGCCTGGCGACGCAGCAGATTTACGGCGATTCGCTGTGCCACGTGGATGGTGTGTCCGTCGTCCCGAAGGAGGGCGGGGGCACCTTGCCGGTGTCGCTGGCTCTCGCCAGCGAAGCGGCCCGATCTGCCGGGAGAAAGGCGCTTACCATCGTCACGGCAGATGATGAACGCACCTTCTGGGACACCCCCCTGGATACGCCTGACCGTGTCGATTTCGTCAATCTCGCAGCACAGATCGAGAAACTGACGGCCATGGTGATGTGGGCCGGCAAGGATCCACTTCTGCTGCAGCCGACAACGACATCCTTCAGGGACCGGGGGCAACACCTGACAGGCTCGATCCATCGCTCGGCCGACGGAAATCCCACGGATGCGTCCGCTGAGATGGTTCCCGGAGCACTGGTGGCATATCGGTACCAGGGCGCAAGCTCGATCGGTGGCGTGCGGACGCTGATCACGAATCGGGCGAACGCTGAGGGGCAGTTCGACTTTCACATCATGAGCAGTAGAGCACCAAACGCCCTTGCGGCCTACGAGATCGATGCCGCAAGCGGGGCGATTCTGGCGGCATCAAATGCAGGCGACACGCGTGGCGACGACGGCCGACTGGCGCTCTTTGACTGCCGCGCCCTGAGCCTGTTCTGGCCCAGAGGGGGGCGCCAGACATTCCTCCCGCAGTCCATCACTGTACTGGCCGACCGGGACGACGCGTCGCAAGGGGCTGGAGTCAGCGCGGCAGCCCCGGTGGACATGGTCGGTGCCGCGATGGGATCCGTCGTGTTTGCACCCCGTGGCAGCCGCGTACAGGTGCTGATGCGCACAAGCGCCGGGGATCTTTCAGCCACACTGCGAAGCGTGCCGCCGGACAGGCTGAAAGAGCCGCTGACAGTGAGCGCTACGCACGAGGTCACCCAGACCGAGGCAAAAGGCCACGCGATCGATCAGCCGCTGCTGCGACCAGATCTCGAACTGGGACAGGATCTGTGGGTTGATGATACCGAAGCCCTGCAGCATCTGGCGCGCTACGGTATCGGCAGCGATGAAGCCGAAAACCTGCTTGAGAGCGCCCGATTGGAACTGTTGGCCGCCGCCGACCACCTGGCCGAGCGGCGCTACGCCGCGTCTCACACAGCTACCATTGCAGCCTGGGATCTGCTGACATCCGCTCATGTATATATCGAGTCGCTGGTGTGGGGTGCTGTCGTCAGCGGCACCTTCTACTTCGTACTGCTGCTGCCCTTCGCCTACGCCCTCGAACGTCTTGTTTTCCGCATCGATGGTTCAGCCGGGCAGTGGCTTGCAGCCGCCGGGATCCTGTTGGCCATGGCACTGCTGTTGCGCGCCATCGCACCGGGCTTCGCCGTCTCCAGTTTCATGGAGGCCATGTTTCTGCCTCTGCTGCTCGGCGCCTTCGCCGGACTGGCGTTGATCGTGGGATTTGCTGGTCGCAGGTCGGACCCCGCCGCCGGGGAGCGCCCGAGCCTGGCCCAGACAGTGACTGCAGGGCTGGACGGTTCCCGCCGCAAACCCCTGCGGTCCCTGCTGGCGATCTCGATGCTGGCGGCGCTTCTACTCATGACGCAGGTCGGTCTCGCCCTCGCGCCCGGCGCACCCGCCGTGACGATCGTCCTTGTCTTGATCCTGTTGACGCCCGCGGCCTTGCTGGCAACTGTCTGGCGCAGTGACGAAGAGCAGGGCCTCCAGGCTCTGGCCCTGGCGTATGCCGCAATCGGTATCGTGCTCAGTTACGCAGTGGGTCAAGCGCTGATTCTCGTGGCGGCGCGCAACGGTTTGATGGCAGGGATGACGATCAACCTTGCATCCGCCTCGGCCGTTGGCAGCATCGTCATCTTCGCCGCGGTGGTTGTTGCCACAGGGGTCTATCAGGGCCGTCGTCAACGCCGGCGCCCGTAAATTCGGACCGTACAGAAAAAAGCCCGACGATCCTGTGGATCGTCGGGCTCACATGACTGTAGCGAGGATGGTGGGCGATACTGGACTTGAACCAGTGACCTCTGGTATGTGAAACCAGCGCTCTAACCAACTGAGCTAATCGCCCGCAACCTCAGCGTGGTGGGCCCACCAGGGCTCGAACCTGGGACCAACGGATTATGAGTCCGCCGCTCTAACCAACTGAGCTATGGGCCCACGTCGAACAAGACCGCGCTAAAACATCACGCCAGGGGAGGGGATGGTCAAGACCCCGCCCCGCCTCGCCTCGCCTCCAGGGCCATACGGGCCGCCATGAGTTCATTCTGCCTCGTGCGCAGTCGATCGAGTTCCTCGCCGGGCCCCACGGTCTCGTTGACCCGGCGGATGGCACGTTTGGCCTCGTCGATCTGGCGGGTCAGACTCTCGCGCTGCAGCCGGAGGACGTGGTCCTCCCAGATCTCGTCCACATAATCGGCGTCGAAGGTCTCCATGGCGCAGACTGTCACCAGCCGCGACAGGTCCTCGTCGACGGAATTGAGCAGTGCTGTCAGATCCAGTCGACCATCGGGGTATGCGCTCACCAGGTAGTCGAGCAAGCGGCGCACTTCGTGATCGGTGAAGACATCGAGGTCCAGCCTCCGGGCGGTCGCGGCCAGGAGTCTCGGATACTGCAGCAGCAGCCCGGCAAACTGGCGCTCGAGCTTGTTCACCATCGCGGGCTCGCGTGCAGGTGGCGGCGGTGAATCGGGGGTCGCCTCCGGCTCGCGCCTGGCGGGAGCCGGCCGGCTCTGCGCCGCCGCCAGATCGGCACGCAAGGCGGTCTCATCCACATCCAGGCGCTGTGCCGCCCGCCGCAGCATGAGGCTGCGCCGCACCTCTTCCTTGCATTCGCTGATCAGCGGCAGCAGGCGCTCGATGGCCCGGGCGCGGCCGGTGACGGAGTTCAGATCGATGCCAGCTGCCATCCGATCCAGATACACATCGAGGGCCGGGGGGGCCTTGTCGATCAGCTGCTGCAAATCGTTTGCGCCCTGATCACGGTGGACAAAGGAGTCCGGATCCTGCCCGGTCGGCAGAGTTACGATGCGCGTGTCCATCTCGGTTCCAAGCAGGACCTCGACACCCCGTTCGGCAGCGGTGCCACCGGCGGCATCGCCATCAAAGAGCAGCACAACACGCTCGGAATACCGGGCCAGCAACCGGGCGTGTGGTCCTGTCAGGGCCGTGCCCGAGGAGGCGACCACGTTGTCCACGCCTCCCTGAGCCAGGCTGACCACATCCATATAGCCTTCCACAACGATGGCCGTTCCCGAGCGCCGGATGGAGTCGCGAGCACGGGACAGTCCGTAGAGCACGCCACTCTTGTGGTAGATCGGTGTTTCTGGCGAATTGAGATACTTGGGCTTGTCATCCGGACGCAGAGCGCGTGCGCCGAAGCCGATGGGCCGGCTGGAAAGGTTGGTGATCGGGAAGATGACCCGGTCGCGAAAGCGGTCGTAATGGCCGCGCCCTTTGGTGGCAGCGAGGCCGGCCTGTTCGAGCACCGGAGGCGCGAAACCCCGTCGACCCGCCATTTCGAGGAAGCTCGTCCAGCCGGGAAGGGCGTAGCCGATACGGAACTCGTCGATCGTCTCATCCGTCAGGCCCCGTTTGTGCAGGTAGCGCAGGGCGTCGGCGCCGGCGGGTTGTCGCAGCATGTGGTGAAAAAACTTCGCCGCCAGCTCATTCGCCTGGAACAGCTGATCGTTGCGCTCGTCCTCTGTCGAACTGCCACCCGGGCGAGTTACGGGGATGCCGGCGCGTTCCGCCAGGAATGTCACAGCCTCGACGAAGGAGACTTTGTCGATCTCCTGGAGGAATTTAACGACGTCACCACCGACGCCACAGCCGAAGCAGTGGTAGATCTGCAGTTCCGGATTGACGTTGAAGGAAGGGGATTTCTCGTTATGGAACGGACAAAGCCCCAGCCAGTTGCGCCCCGCCTGCCGCATCTGCACGTGCTCTGAGATGATCTCGACGATGTCGGTGGCCGTCTTGACACGCTCGATGGTTTCGTCCGGGATCAGAGGCATGAGAAGGGAAGCTATCGCCCTCAATTGACCCGGTCAAAGAGCGCACATGCGACGCTTCACAGGGGTTTCTCTCAAGCCTTCCGGCTCCGGGCCTGATCCGACATGTGCTGTGGGGACGTGTGCTGCAGGCCACCTGCAGACCGCCGGCCCGAGCGCCGGCCCGGCGGCAGAAATGGCTCGCTGACGAACAAACGCGTTCGGTGTGCGCGATCACAGCAGGCGGTTGTCGCCGAGGCCATATTGGTGTATACTGCGACATCATGCAGAGGGGCGAACCCCCTTCTTAGCTGTCGTGGACATGGTTAAGGCTAATAGATCCAGAAACTTAGCCTGCGTTCCGCAGAACGTTCTCTCCTTCGGAGCCATTGCAGGCTCCAGGCCCACGTGGGTGTCTGTTCTCGCTCCTGCACAGGGATAGAATTTGCTTGACTTGGCCTATTGAAGGGCTAAATTTACGACACTTATTGAACCATAAAGTGCGAAGAACCGAAGATTAACGAAGATTCAGTGCGCGCCGTACACAGCCTCGGTTGTCTGTATTCATGTCACATGCACACCGACACGGCAGC
>CALFPI010000106.1 GCA_937919035.1 uncultured Gemmatimonadaceae bacterium | reverse complement strand
CATGCGGCTGGCACCAGGCCCCGGGGACAATCTGCCCCGGCCCATCCGCGCTGTGCGCGGCGTCCATCGGCTCTCCGGCGGCAATCTTGCTCTCGACCTGCACGTCGCCCGTGCAGGGCAGATGCCACCATTCTACACGCCACCGGCAGCACGCGGCGAGGATGCTCTGTTCGGTGCCCGCATTGGTCATCTGTCCGTTCTGCGGGTGCCGGCGTATGTGTTCCACGACCCCTTCTGCCGTTTCACCGGAATCGCCAGCACCGGTATCTGCCCCGCGCAACTGACGCCGACACCACTGACGCGGGTCACCGTCGAACGTTTCGGGCGCGCCCTGCTTGGCTGGATTCGCTACGCGCCGCTGCTGCTGCGCCTGCGCGCCCCGGACGAAGCCTGGTATCGGGTGGGCATCTCATTGATGCGCGAAGCCGTCGGTGAAGCGGCACCGGCCCTGGCTGGGGGCTTGCATTGGGAAGGGTTTTCAGCGGCGCCATCCGTACTGGCGCGCTACAGCCGTCGCAGCGAACATGATCTGCAGGAGCTGATCTCTACCGAGCAGGCCTGGCGCTGCTGGCTGGGCGAGCGGCTCAGTGACTCGGTACAACGGGCGGCCTAGAAGGTGGCGACCCGAACCGCCGCCGACGCTGGCGAAACGTGATAACGCCCCGCCGCCAGCGCACCCAGATCCTGCAGCTTGCCATTGGGCCAGCGCACAACAACGCTTTCTGCCGCGTCTGCCTCGCCCAGGCCAAAGACCAGAGCCGCCGAATGCTGGCTCAGATACGAGGACCCCGTGCGCACCGTCAACGACTGCCGACGCCCGCCGACGGTAACCTTCGCCACCGCCCCCAGGGCATCCACAGTGGGGCTCGCGCCTCGCAGAATCAGCACCAGAGCGGACCGGACAATGACATTGGCATTGGCATTGGCGCCGACCGCATCATTGCGCAGCACATACGCCCTTCCGCCATTGGTCGACAGCAGGGCATCGACATCACCGTCCCCTTCCAGGTCACCGATGGCCAGACCGCGGGCCACCAGAGGCTCGGCAAAGAAACGTCCCGCTGCCGCTGCGGCATCCACCAGACCACCCTGACCGTCGTTCCAGAACAGCTGCGGCGGTTGTGCGTAACTGATCTCTTTCTGCACGGCGTTGATCGATGGCTCGATGTGACCGTTGGCCAACAGCAGGTCGACATAGCCATCCAGGTCATAGTCGAAAAACTTCAGGCCGAAGGTCAGGGCTCGCAGCGTCGGCTGCACGAGACGGCTGCGACCGGCACCATCAACAAAGACCGCCGCCTGAGGCGCCGTCTGCGTATACAGTGACATGGCCTCGCGACTGAAGTTGCCGATGCCGATGGACAGTGTCCCCGGTGTCGACAGGGATGCCACATCCACACCCATGCCGGCGCGGGCGCGGCCGGAATCGTCGTAGCCGATACCGGCAGCCATGCCCGCTTCGATGAAGCGCCCCGCCCCCTGATTTCGCAGCAAGAAGTTCGGCTGCGTGTCATTGGTAATCACCAGATCCACCCAGCCATCGGCGTCGAAATCCATGGCGGCGGCCCCCATGGACTTGGCGTCCGGCAGCAACAGGCCCGCCGCTTCGGTAATCTCCTCGAAGCGCCCGTCGCCACGATTGTGATAGAGTCGTGGTGTCGATCCGGCATATTGTTGCGGCGTGGCGTACGACTTCTGTTGTCCATCGAAACTGGCGTAGAGATCGTTCTCCGGCGACCAGTGCACGTAGTTGGTTACCAGCAGATCCGGCCAGCCATCGTTGTCGACGTCAGCCCACAGTGCCGCCGTCGACCACTCGGGCTGGCTGCGACTGCTGTCATCCATCCACATCGATCCACCAACGCCGGCTCTGTCTGTCGCATCGACGAAGCGCATTCGACCCGCGCCGCGCAGCAGCAGATTTGTCCCCAGGGTCGTCAGAAACATGTCGGTATGACCATCGGCATCGTAGTCGGCTGCGGTGACTCCCATGCCGTAGATGCCGACGTCCAACCCCGATCCGGCCGTCACATCGGTGAACGTGCCATCGCCGGCATTGGCGTAGAGCCGGCTCGTCGGCGTCGGCCCCGAGCCTTCGTGACCGGCGAACCAGGTGCCGTTGACGAGTACCACATCGTCGTCGCCATCAGCATCGATATCGAAAAAACCGGCGCCGGCACCCATGGTCTCCGCCATCCACTTCTGCCCAAAGGCACCGGTCTCGTGCCTGAAGTCGATGCCGGAGGATTCCGTCACATCGACAAAGTGCACATTCGGGGCGCGGCGCTGCACGGCACCCGTGGCGTAGGCCGAGGTCTTCTGCGTGTACTGCGGCGCTACTTCTGCCACGGGAGTCGACTGCTGTTCACAACCTGCCAGCAGCACTATCATCGGCAGGAAACACCACACCCTTCTTCGCCCCATGCGCCTACATGCCCCGTCCGGTGGCCGGCACCGGTGACGACAACTCGTGTACGTGAATGCTTTGCGCCTCCTGGTTGGCATCGGGGTGCTGCATGCGATAGCCGCGGGTCACCTCCTGCGCCGACTCATCGATCTGGTAGTATTTGTAGGCCTGCTCCGCAGCAGCCGCTTCGGCCTCGCGGCCGAGACTGCGCAGGCACAACATGCGGTGGTAGTGGGCGCTGCGATCCTCGGGATCGATGCGAAGCACCTGATCGATGGCATCGAGAGCCTCGGCGAAGCGGCCGTCCAGGTAGAGCACGCGGCCCAGGTTGCGCCAGGTCGCCCGATCCTGCGGGAAGCGCACCAGCACGTGCCGATAGGCCCCCTCCGCGTCGGCGTAACGGCCGGCCTTCTGCTGGGTGACACCCCAGATCCACGCCGTCTGTGCGTCCCCGGCATCCATCTCTTCACACTGTTCCAGCAACTCGTACACGCGTTCCAGGTCACCATCCTGCAGCGCCACGCGCGCCATGTTGCGGGGTCCGTCGATGCGCTCGGGTTGCAGGCGGGCAACTTCCGCGAAGGCGGCCATGGCACCACGGGTGTCACCCTGCAGCAGCAGCGCAATGCCGTAGTCGTTGTGCCGCATCCATGCAGGCGCCGGCGAGCTTGTCGTTTCCCGGGCAACACCAGCGGCGGTCACGGGCAGGATGATCTCGTGTCGGGCAATCTCCGTCACCGGCAGATCGGGAACGGCCGACAGGGCGCGGAAGCCCGCGGGATTGCTGTTGTAGGCAAACTCTGTGTAGGTGCGATCGAACTTGCGCCACAGCAGACGAGCGGTAATGCGCACCGATGTGCCGGCGTAGTCCGCCGGAATCGTCACCCCGTAGTGCGCCGCCGCCGCGGTACCCGGACCGATGACCCGGACGTAGACGGGCGCGTATATATCCTGGGCGTTGCGCTGATGGATGCCTTTGCCGGCTTTGTCGACGAGCAGACCCTTGAAGAAATGTGCCGCCCGATCCACATGCCCATCGGCAGCCACGGCGCCGCTCTGCAGCAACACATCTGTGGGCTCCGCACCTGACACGGTGAACTCGATCCAGCCTTCATTGGAGTCGATGGTGCCGCCAGGGAAGGTGTGCCCCACGCCGATGTTGCGCACCGTGACATCGACCTGAACATGTTCACCCGGTGCCAACGGCGACGCCTGCGCACCAGGCAGATACTCGATCCCCCCGTCTGTCCGCCGCAGCGCCGGAATGTCGATCCGCAGTTTCTCATCCTGCAGAAAAGCCTCGATGCGGGCAACCGTCTCCGTGTCCCCCCGCAGAAATGGCAGGGCCGTATTGGCGGCGACAAACCGGTGCGAGCGCACGAAGCCGTTGCGCGCCGACACATCCCCCTCGACGGCTGCCTCCAGAGGCATGTGGCAGTCCTGGCAAACGCGCTGGAAACCGGGCAGGTAGAAGGTGCGCGATGCGTTCAGCGCCACGCCGCTGTCATGCCAGTTGTCGAACTCATCCTGACCGCGCAGCCAGCGGTAGCCGTTGACGCGCGTATCGAGGCTGACTTTGTGGCAGGTGGCGCAGAACTCTGAGGTCTGGAAGAAGGGCTTGAGCATCTGCCGTTT
>CALFPI010000105.1 GCA_937919035.1 uncultured Gemmatimonadaceae bacterium | reverse complement strand
CACCATCGGCGAGATACAGATTGTTGTCGACGTCGATGGCGTATACACGGATACGGCGCGACTCGAGATCGGACTCCTTCGAGTAACCGTACGTGTCGCCCCACTGATAGATCTGCGACGGTTTCCACGACAAGTTGTAACCGTGTGCCTTGATGTTGCTGATGTCGCCGTCGATGGCTTCCGAGAAATTCGGAATGCTGCCGTCGCCGGAATACCAGAAGTTGCCATTGCCCATCAACTGGGCGCTGGCGGTCGTGGACAGGGCAAGAGCACCCGCCAGACCGAAAAGAAGAACACGCTTCATAGAAAACTCCTCAAAAGGGTGACGGATAGTACTCCAGACGGGTGCGCTGTATGCACCCGGCCGGTCGTGATGTCTGCTATCTCAGGGCACTGCGTCATCGGATGTTGTCGCACCTCCTTTCGATACAGACAGACCTGGATCGGCTACGCCGGACCAGATCAGTTCTCTGCCAGGTCCTCCCCGGCAATTGGTTCTACAATTCGACTGTCGACGACAAAGGGAAACTCCAGATCCGTCTGCGTCTTGGGAATATCATAGATGCCAAACTCCAGCACGAGGCGATCGATGTGCAGGACCACCTCCTTCGTATCCACCGGAAGTGGGTCGAAGGCCATCTTTCCTGTGTACGTACCGCCTTTGAATATAAAGCTGTTGGGCTGGTAGACCGATCCGCGCAACACGGCCATGCGCTCAAGATAGATCTTCTGCGCGTTGCCGCTCTGCACACCGCGGGACAACCAGTACGTCTCAAAATTTCTCGGGTCGCCGGAGGCGTCAGCACGAGTCAAGGCGTAGGGCCGCAGGATCTTGCCACGATCGGTGACCAGATACGTGTGTTGTGGCTCCGCCAGAACCTTGTCAAAGGTCGGGTTCGACAGGACCACCTGAAAGACAGTGAAGCGCTGTGGGACAAAGCCCTGATCGTAGTCAACCTGACGGAAGATGAAAGGATTCTCCACTCCAGGCACCTGTGCGTCAAGCTCTGCCGCCGTCATGTGCTGCACTTTCAGCCGCAGCCCCTCATGAACATACGAAACGCTGCCGTCGACGGGGTCGACCTGGTACTCACCCGAACTGACGGCAGACTTCAGTTCCACGCTATGCACCGCTTGAATCGGCGTCAGAGACAGACAGCCGCCTGCGGCAACTGCTGCACAGGTCAGGACAATCGGGAGCAACTGACGTTGTAGGGACTCGCGTATCTTCACTTTACAGGTTCTCCAGGCGCAACCGCGCAAATTTCGAAATATCGCTCGTTTCAGGACCATCTGTCGCCACCGAGAGCACGCGCTCATAGATCAGCCGCGCAGCGGAACTATCCCCCAGGTGTTCAAGGGCCACGCCTTTGTTGGCCAGTGCCGCAAGAGCTGAATAGCTGCCGGGGTAGGCTTCGTAAATCTGCTCGAAATCCCGGGCGGCCGCAGCATAGTCGCCGCGCTGGAACTGTTCAAAGGCCCCCTCGTACGCCATACTGGCGAGGTCCTCCCGCACGTCGGAGATGAGACCACTTGCCTTGCTTGCCTCGTCCGTCCCCGGGAACAGACTGACGACCCTCTGATAGGCAAGCTGTGCGTCTTCAAAGCGTTTCTTGCTGTAGTAGTAGTCCCCAATGGAGAACTGGGCGTAGCGCGCGAAGCCGCTGCGGGGATACTCCTTGACCAGACGGCGCATGGCAGCAAGACTCTCGTCTTCTCGATCCAGATCCATAAGGGTCCAACTCGCCGAGTACAACGATTTCTCCGCGGCCTCGGTGCCGGGGTGCTGCTCAACGACCTCCATGAACGCCGCCAGAGCATCCTCGAAGCGGCTGGCGTTATACAGATTCTCCCCCGCCCGATAGAGCCCATCGGCGACCAGAGCATGTCCCGGGTACCGTGCCGCAACACCGCGGAAGGCGCTGGCGGCGGACTCGTACTCGCCAAGGATCTCGTGGGCATACCCCTTCTGGTACAGCGCCTGCCCCGCATCTGCATTCTGCGGATAGGTATCGACGAAGCGTCCGAAAGCGGCGGCCGCCTTCTTGTACTCTTCGTTGAAAAACAGTGCACGTGCGCTGACCATCATCAGCGTCGGGCGATTTACCGAAGCCGGATACCGGCGCAGCGCAACCTGGGCCGCACGGTGGGCATCCGCGTATCGATCCTCTTCGAGTAAGACGGAAACCAGCACGAAATAAGCGCGGTCGCGAATGGCGAACTCGGCGCTGTCGTCCTCTTCAAAGTCGCTGCCGATCAGACTGCTTGCGGTAGACTTGGTCTCCGCCAATCGACCCAGATCGTAGTACAGCTCCATCAGCATCAGCTGGAATTCGGCCCGCTCCAGTGCCGAGGGCGCCGTGGCGATCAGATCCTCGTAGGCCCGCACCGCATCTTCCGACTGCCCGAGTCGTGTCAGCGCTACACCACGAGTGCGGAATGCCACCAGCCGTAAGTCGGCCGAGCCACCGGCGGCCAGGACAGTTTCAAGGTCGGTAACGGCTGCCTGGAATTGCTCCCCGCCGGCGAGACTGTCTCCGGCTGCATCGAGAGCGGTACCGGTCTGGTAGTACGCGATCCCCCGGAAGAACCGTGCAAAGGAAGCAAGATCGGCATTCTCGGTGCTTGCCAGAACCTTGGTGAAATGCTCGAGTTCGGCGTCGTGGTCGCCATTTTCTCGGGCGATGCGTCCGAGGACATAGTGCAACTCGGAAACGCTCTCCTTGTCGCCGGAGGCTATCGCCCGCGCCAGCGCTGTTGGCAGTTGCAGGCGGCGATCGATGTCGTCAAGACGCCCGGCGGCCAGCAGCATGTCTGCTGCCTCCGCCTGCACTTTGGGCCAGGCGGCGAAAGCCGTATCGACCCGGGTAAGCGCCGTTATGGCATCATCGATCTGCCCGACGGACTTGTAGACGAGACCGAGGTCCTTCCATGTGGGGCCGACCAACTCCGAGGACGGATATTCGGCGATGAGCCGTTGATACAGGCCGACGGCCTGTTTCGTATCACCCGCCTGAAATGCCGTGCGGGCCCACCAACTCATGGCATGCGGCGCCACAGCCGATGACGGATCCTCACCGACTGCCGCTGCGAACGAGGCTGCCGCCGCGGATGCATCTTCGGCGGCAACATGCAACTGTCCCTGACCGTAGAGAGCCTCCGCTCGACGGCGACTGTACGGATAGTCCTTGAGGATTTTTGCATAGGCATCAGCAGCAAGACGCAGGTCATCGGCACCGCCCCTGCCTGCACGTACCAACTCGCGGTAGGCCTCTCCTTCGGAGAACAGGATCTCGTCGAGACTGACACCAATCGCCCTGGCCTCAGCCCCATAGGCTCGCCGATACACCTGGTATTCGTTGATCGCCTCTCGATACTGACCGTCACGGAATAGAATCCCCGCAATGCGCAGTTGTGCACGACCGCGGAAATAAGTGTCGTCTACCTGTTCAATCGCCTGCCTCAGGACACGAATACCCGGACCCACGCCCTGTTGTTCCAGAACCATCGTCGCCATGTTGTCGTACGACTTCTGAACGATCAGGGTTTCCTGAGGGAATTTTCTCGGCACCGCCGAGTACGCTTCGATTGCCTCGCTGATACGCCCTTCACTGGCATAGGAGTCAGCGATACGGATCTGCGCCTTGGCGACCAACTCTCGTGTGGTCTCCTGGACGAGGCCGCGAAGGCGCTGCGACTTCATCTCCAGCAATTCCTTGTCGGACAAGGAAGAGAAGTCGTAGGCACTTACCAGTTGACCATAGGCGCCTCGCGCCCGTTCCTGCTGGCCGAGTTGCACGTAACTCTCGCCCATCTGGAACAAGGATCGATCCCGTTTGAGCGCATCCTGGCTGACGGAGAGAAGCTCCTCGAAGGTGCTGATGGCATCCGTGTAGCGCGCCATGTAGTAGTAGGCCCAGCCGCGATCATAGAGCGCCGCGTCCTCGTAAGCCGAGCCCGGAAAACGCTCGAGAAGATTGCGCGCCTCGGTGACTACACCCTCATAGTCTTCGGTCTGATAGCTGGCGCGCACGATCTGATACTGCGACATGACGCGCACGTGCAGAGGCGACCGGGCTTCGTCATTAACAAGGGTGCGGTAGTAGCCGCGGGCCTTGTCAAAGGCGGAAAGAGACTCGGATCGGCGCAGTTCGGCCTCCGAGTCACCCCCTTCTTCGGCCAGGCTGCGGGCTCGATCCAGTAGTGTTCGACCCACGTTCCGATAGCTGTTGCCCAACTGATAGGTTGCCGCCACGCGCAGTGGCAACACCAGATCATCAATATGGACCTGGATTCGATCCACATCGAGCAGCGTATAGTTGGGTGTGCTTTCGATCTCGCTGAACACCTCGACGGAGTTCTCATGATCGTTGGCGGCATAGTACTTCTGCCCCAGGGCAAAACGGTCCTGCAGCAACTCCTCTGTGGGTACTGACCGGGAGAGGATGAAGCCGGAGGTGATCGTCGCGAAAACGAGAAGTAGGTGCAGCATGGGTTAGGTCCGTGACCCTGTCGCGAGAGATCTGGACGGCAATTGGGCGCCATATGGAATAATGTCCAATCGCCGCAGTCTATCCATCTGCTGGAATTTACCCAGGTGTCGGTGTATGACAATCATCAGAAGCCGAAATACATCTCGAGAAAGAACGTGCGATTGCTCACTTCGGATCCGCCGGTTTCGATACGCTCCAGTTGAAATCCGAGTTCAGAGACCGTCTTCCAACCAATGTAATTGCCCTGCATACGCACCATGAACACGTTGGTCCAGCGATCGAAGTCGCGATCACCATTGTCGTAGTCTGTGTGCGCAATCGGCATCAGCCACGGGATGCCCTCCTGGCCGGCGACGAGGGATGTCCTCTCCGTCAGCTGCAGGGATTGCTCAAAAAGCGGGCCCCAGGTCATCCAATGCTGTCGTGTCGCCGGAGAATATCCCACATCGTGCCAGAATAGATGCCGCAAGCGAGCATAGATCGTCAGGTTGTCGCGCATCGGATAGACATACTGCAAGCGATTGGACAGCGTCAATCGACTCAGTGTTTCGTCCGTTTGTGAAGTGCCGTCCGCGAATTCGTCTTCCTGCTGCATGTTGAGCAGCCACTTATAATTCGTGATCACGCTCAGCCCTGGCAGCGGCTGGACATCCGTCTCGAACTGCATAGTGCTGACGGTACTGTGGCGCATCTGCATCGGATCCGCGTCCGGATCCTTGAGGGACAACAGATTGTAACTGGTGGGATCCTGAATCACGTTGGAGTTGTCGCGCGGATTTGCCGTTGTACGCCAGACGAAAACCGGATCCGGGATCGAGTCTTCGACAAACTTGAGGTCGCCGCGCAGGACCATGTGGCCCCGCTGCTCCGGGCGGTAGGAAAACTGGTAGCGCAGATACATGGCGTCGCTCTTGCCGCCACGAGACATGCTCTCTGCCGCATAGGATCCCACCGTGAACAACTCGAGGTGCGGCAGCGGTTTCTTCCATGTCAGGAAAAGGTGACGCCCCCGGGTGTCCCTGTCATAGGGATAGTCCGGCCGGTCGTCATTCTCCGTCAGATCCGCGTGGGAGTTGTTGTTGAAATCTAGATCGTAGATGAACTCCGGTGGATCCGACCAATAGAACAGGAAGGCCTCGTCCCAGTCCGGAATACCGTTGGCATTCTGATCGGTATCCGGAACATTGTCGCCATTCTGATCGAGGCCCGGATAGACGCCCGCGTCGTTGGCACCGGACAGCGCCGTATCATTGGGCATCTCGTCAGGCCACTGGTCGCCATCGTCGTTGTCGTCGAACAGGTTGAATTCCTGTGTCAGAGCCGTATTGGGCGGCGCCACAGGCACGCTCGAGTGGAAAATTGCCCCGCCGCGACGGGAGTCATAGTTGCCACTGTAGTCGGCGTCGATGCGGAACAGCTCGAGCCCCAGATCGGGACCAAAGCGCCCGAGCAGCGGCAATGCGCGTGTTGCTGTGACAAAGTATGCCACGGCATCCTTGTCGCTGCGCTGACCATCTCTGACGGGAAACTTGAAATTCTGTGTATTGAACGAGAGCTCCCCATCGACGTTGAAGCCACCATAATCGAGGTGGGCATCCATGCTGGCCAGAGACTGGGCCGTCGGGAACCCATAGTCAAACCGCACCGTTCTTGGCGCCAGAGACTTTGGTGTACCCTCTGCCCGCAGGACCGTATAGGCCGGCGTGGTCTCGCCAAATTTGAAGTCCGTCGGATAGCGCAGGTCACCGGAATCAAATTCGTAGCCGGATCGCTCAAAGGACGAAGCCCGCGGCTGTGCCGGCCACTGGTGCGCCACGGTGGACGGCCGTTCACGCCCGGCGATAATCCGGGTGAATGAGTGCGGATGCTCCTGGCGCAGTTGTACTCGGTAATCGCCACCTACCGAAGTGATGAATTCCGCCGACGTCGGTTGGAAGGTCTCGGGATCGGGAAAATTGAAGATAAACTCGATCTGTTCGTCGCCGTCCGCTTCCCAATGATCACCGACGCGCCGCCCCGTTGCCGGTCCCGGGTCGAGGACAGATTCATACCGTATGTCAGCACTGGCCAGAGCTGCATCACTGGTCAACGTCACAGGGTCGCCCTCGGCATCAAGGCCGGTGACGATCACGGCCATACTGTACGCTGCCGCAGGCGATCCGGCATCGTCCGGAGAATCATCAACGATGCGCACAGCGATCAGTTTGGGCGGTAACATGTCCGTGGAGATATCACCTTTGATGATACTCCCCTGGCGCGATGATGTATCAAGGATGTGCTGGTTGATAAACGTCGTGCCCAGCCGCAGAGCCGAACCGACCTGTGTCTCCCAGTGGCCACCCCAGAGAATGACCGGTGCCTGATCATCTCGGCCGACTTCGAACATGGAGAATCGCTGCCGGTCACCGGCCCCCTTGGTATAGAGGAAGGTCGCCTTGTTCTTTGCACCACTGACGTCAAAACGGACGCCGGTGTAGCGGCTCATGTTCAGTG
Source organism: uncultured Gemmatimonadaceae bacterium (assembly GCA_937919035.1). Taxonomy (GTDB): domain Bacteria; phylum Latescibacterota; class UBA2968; order UBA8231; family UBA8231; genus UBA8231. Next base: position 2,053 of record CALFPI010000105.1, on the reverse strand, counting down.
TCAGGGGTGTCAACTGCGCCTTGACGGGAGCCGTTGACACCTCGCCGCTGCCAAGCAGGATCATCAGCGCATAGTTGCGGCCGCGGTAGGAGTCCTGCATGACCTGGTAGTTGAAGTCGGCGCCAACCTGGAAGACGTTGCCCGTTTCAAAACGCAGGCCCTCGAAATTGCTCAGACCCGGGCGCTGCTCGTCGGCGGAGAGCATGACGCGCCCCTCCATGACATAACTGCCCAGCCGATCATAGCGTGGGACCTCCCAGCCAAAGACCGGAAACGGGCGGTACGGCGTTTCGGCGTGGTTCAGGTAGGAGGTCTGCGGACCATAGTGCAGGAAGTCCCGTTCCTCCCAGGTCTTGCTCATGGACTGTGCGGCAACAGGCAGGACTGTTGTCAGAGCCAGCACAGCGGCCCGGCGCAGATGACGTGTCAATTGAGTGACCATCACTGCACCCCGAAAATGACGTCGACAAAGAACGCCGTCATGTCTGTGTCATCGAGCAGCCCAGCCGCCTTGGCATCCTTGTGCAGGTATCGATTCTCGCTCCTGAGACCTACATGAGCCACGAGATTGTAGCCGCCGTGCTCTCCGGACATGGCCATCTGTAGAATGGAAACATTCTGCGTGTAGCTGTTGGCTGCAAAGTTCCGGTCGCTGAAGCGGGCACGCAGGAATGGCAGAAACAAGCCGTGCTGACCAAACTCAAATTTGGTCTTTCTTGTCAGGGAATAACTGAGCAGGATCTCAGGTGTGAACAGGGACCATGATGCCTTGTGGCCGCCGAGGGTGGGATCCAGAATTGTCGGCGTCTCTGGATCGCCGTCATCGTCAATCCGGCCAAAGGTCGAATCCACCGGCGAGTAGGATCCTTCGTCCCACCGGGCCAGCAGGTGCTTGGCGCGTGTCGTCAGAACCAGGTCTGCAGAAATCTCGCGATCGTAGGAGATCTTGTTGACCATCGAGAAGTTGTGCCGTGTCTCAGCCTCCTGCAGCAGAACCCCATCGCGGTTCTTGTCATCCAGGCGCCGATTGATCGCGAACTTGAAGACATTCGCCACCTGCAGCCCTGCCACTGGCAACCATGCGGTCTCGAGCCAACTCGTGTTGACGATGGAGTTGCGCATGGGTAGAAAATCCCGCGGCGGCACGCGACTCGGCTCGTTGTAGTGCGAGTTCACTACCGCGTCCTCAGTCAACACGATACGGTAGACGTCGTCCGCGATGTCATCCTGGACACGTTTGAGGACATTGCGCCCCTTCGTCCACCAGTTGGGCGCCTCGGTCGTGACGCCGATGACAGAGTATTGCACCCGGCTCTTATGGCCACCTTCGATCTCATCAGCGGCAAAAGCGCCCACCCGCACCTTGTTCAACCACCAGGGGCGGGTGCTCAGATCATAAAACAGATGCCAGCCCCTCTGGTCCCGGCGATATGGATAGTCCGCCTGGTCATCGTTCTCGCGATAATCCGGGACAAGGTTGTTGTTGAAGTCGATACCGAAGTCGAATTCAGGCGGGAGAGAGTCATAACCGATGAAGGGCTCGATGTAGTCTTCCACGGCGTTGCGATTGCGATCGAAATCGACTACGAGATCGCCGTCCATATCGAATCCCGGAAACACGCCGCCCTCCGGCTTGCGCGAGATATAGGAGGGCCGCTCGAAAGTCCCCTGCGGCATATACAGCAGGTCACCGGATCCGGGCAGATCATCGGGCCAGTTGTCATGATCATCGTTGTCGTCGAAAGCCTTGTATTCCTGCGTACGCGCATCCGTCCCGCGCAACTCGCCCGCCTGTACGTCTCCGGCAACGTCAGTGAACAACACGAGACCACCCCGCCGACTGTCATACCCGCCACCGTAGGTGGGGTCCATGCGAAAGACCTCGGCGCCGACTGTGACGCGGCCACCAAAACGCGCCAGAGCTGTCAGGTAGCCGGCCGTGGACGACTGCTGTGAGCGAACCCCCTGGGCCGTTGGAAACTTGAAATCCTGCGGGTTGTGGACAAACTCGCCGTCAAACTCGAGCCCCTTGACCTGGTAGCTGATGTTGGCG
>CALFPI010000104.1 GCA_937919035.1 uncultured Gemmatimonadaceae bacterium | reverse complement strand
GTCGATGCGGGGACCTACACCTTCGTCGACAACGGCAATGACAATGAGATCACCCTGGGCAACGGGACCGTGACGCAAACGGTATCACTTGGGTCGATCCTTGACGGTGACAAAGTGGCAGATGGCACGACGGTCGTCGTCAATTTCGATGCTCTCGGCGTAGAGATGGTTCTGGCAGGCAACGATGTCAAGGGTGCTCTAGGAAGTTACCAGGATGGCGACCTCGATGGCACCACCCTCGTCGTCAGCGATGGCACGGGAGGCAGCTTCCAACTAGGCAGTGACGCCGTTGCTGCGGACCGCCTCGAATATGACATCAAGGACATGACGATTGGCGCACCCGTACTCAATCTCAACGGCATCTCGGTCAATACGCGGGACGGCTCTCGCCAGGCGCTCAAGAAAGTTGATGAAGCCATCAACCGGGTTGCCAGTGAGCGTGGTGCCGTTGGTGCCATCATGAACCGCCTGGAATACACCCTCAACTTCACGGAACGTGCGATCGAGGGCGTAACCGCATCGGAATCAACCCTGCGAGACGCAGACTATGCCCTCGAGGCCTCAGACCAGGCGAAGAGTCAGATTCTGGCACAGATGAGCCAGTCCGCCATGATCAATTCGCGGTTGCCGGTGCAGACGGTGATGACACTGATCGCAGCCTAGGCTGCAGCCACCTGACACGGTCAGCGCAGGCGGAAGATGTCGATCCGGCTGCCCCGGGAAGGTAGCTCGTCCTCCGGGAACGAGGCGAGCCGTTCACTCTGGCCGGCATCGAGCAGGTGCTGAAAGTAGGCTCTGTTCATGTGATAGCGGAATCGCGCCGCGGGTAGCGTCGGCGGTTTGCTGTTGCCGAAGTACCGTTCATGCACGGCGGCAGGCAGCACAACAAGGTCCACGCCGTCAGCGCGCAGGTTCTGCTGACTGCGCCAGCCTCGGGAGAACACGCGGCGTGTTTCCGGATCGTCGAGATCGACCTGGCCCTGCAAGGATTCAGGCACGACCGGTTGTCGCATCCAGGCTTCGAGGTTGACTGTGCGGTAGGCTGGCCGCTGTGACCAGCGAAGCCGCAGGTCGTTCTGCCATGCGGGGCGAGCCTCGTAATACTGTAGAATGCCTGCACGAACAGTGGCCAGCTCGATCCTGGGACAGTACGGCAACCACGTCATGGCCAGCGTGCTTCCCGCCGGCACATGGGCCTCGATCCAGGTCGCCGCCAGGGCTCGCGTATCCGGAAAAGTGAGCGCCTGCGACTCCACCGCATTCTGCCAGATGCTCGGCAACAGGGTTACCGACAACACAGCCAGAGCCGCGAGGCGAGGTCGGGTGAACCGCCGGCAACACTCGACGAGGGCGCCGGCGCCGAGGAGTAGAAAAAGCGGATAGTACGGAAGCAGATAGTGCAGGCTTTCACGGGTCCACGAACCGATGTAGAGTACTGCAGGCAGGATCGCCGCCAGAGCGATGACATCGATCGCGTGTCGCCGCCGGACGGCCAGAATCACGCCAGCCAACATCCAGCCACCCAGCAGGAATTCTTCGGTTGCCAGGCCGCGAGGAATCCACCACCACGGTGAGGTCACCTGGAGCGAGAAATCCAGACTTGAGACCTGGTAGCGGGCAACACCAAGATACTTGTCGTATGCCAGCACGAGATAGGGCGATGCCAGCGCGCATGTGCCCAACGACACGGCTCCCGCCACCCACAACCGTATCCCAAACAACGACCGGCGCAGTCCGTGGTGACAGCCATTGGCGGCGATGACTGCGAGGGCGCAGAAGGCGCCGTTGTACTTTGTGGCCAACAACAGCCCGACGCTGACACCGGCACACAGATAGTCACGCCATCTCCCACGTTCAGCGATGCACCAAGCCGCCCATAGTACCCCTGCTCCAAACAGGCTGGCCAGACTGTCGGGCAGTGCCTGATGCGCATGGCGCACAGGGATGACGGCGAAAGCGCTCATGGCAGCCGCCGTCCAGCCGAGGGCCGGACCGTCGATCCGCCGACCCAGGTGATAGAGCACGCCTACGACCCCGGTCGACGCTGTAGCACTGATGATTCGGCCGAGCACCGCGGACCACGCCGGGTCCACGTACGAAACGAAGGCGATACTCTCGATCAGTCCCCCGCCATCCGGCAGATCGAGCAGGCCCACAGCAGCTGTCGCCCAGATGCCGCAGGCAACGAGGTAGGAATAGAGTGCCGGGTACGTGAATTCCGTTGGTTCCAGTGTCGCGGAGCGAAAGAAATTCCAGATGCTTGCAGCGACGCCGACTTCGTCGACGTGGCCATAGAAATCGGGATAGCCCTGCAGCAGGCCCCACACCCGCAACAGGAGGGCTACTGCAAGCAAGGCTCCGACAGCGAACACGGCTGGCTCCCGCCTAACGAATGTGGCGGAAAATCGTAAGCAGGATCTTCCATCCTGCTCGAAAGGATCCGGTCAGCGTCCCTGTAACTTTTGACGCCCCGGCGTGGTGTCGCCGGTAACTCACCGGCACCTCGATACCACGCAAGCCATGGCGTGCTGCCTTGACCTGCATCTCCACGGTCCAGCCGAAGTCCCGATCCACCATGCCAATCCTGATGAGCGCATCGCGACGGATCGCCCGAAATGGACCCAGATCCGTGTAGCGGACCCCATATAATTGACGGATCAGGAAGGTTGCCAGCGCATTTCCGAAGCGGGCCTGGGGCAACAGAGCCCCCGGCTCCCGTTCCCCCAGAACACGCGAGCCGATAACAAGGTCAGCAGCGTCACGGCGCAGAGGCTCGACGAGATCGTCCATCTCCTCGGGGTGATCGCTGTAGTCCCCGTCGAGAAATACGACGATGTCTGTGTCCTCCGGCAGCGCCGCCATCCCTGCCAGACAGGCCTGCCCGTAGCCACGGCGCGGTTCGAGCACGACCCGGGCCCCCGCCGCCGCCGCCCGAGTTGGCGTGGCATCTTCGGAGCCATTGTCGACAACGATGACTTCGTGAACAAAATCGGGAATGTCAGCGAGGACGCGTACGATGGCGTCCTCCTCATTGAGGGCGGGAATGATAACTACAACCCGGCCGGAGCCAACCAGGGTGGGGCTGGCTGGGATGCTCAGAGGTGGGCCTGCAGCCATTCCAGTATGAGTCGCAGGGTCTCTGGTGAATCCAGCAACTCCAGTCCGTGGTTGGATACACCGGTAAACACCTGCAGACTCGGGTCCACCGTTATGGATGCGAGAGCGCTGGAAAACCCGGCGTAGCTGAGGGTCTCCGTCGCACTGAGCGACACCTGGTCGGTTTCACCAACGACGTAGAGCATGCTGTGAGGAGCAAATGGGACAATGCCGCCACCCACCACGAGCGGCTGCAGTTCCTGATCCCAGAACCCGGGAGAGAGGGCGATACCTGCCTGCAGATCGTCCGGGAAGGCCCCCATGCTCACATAAGCAATATTGCCACCGATCCCATTACCGACCACACCGATGCGCGCGTTGTCCGTCGACGTCTGCGTACGCAACCACGTGATGGCGGCACGGACGTCGAGATGCATGTCCTCAAGATCCGTAACGAGAAGCACGTTCTGGGCACGCCCGTCGGCCGGTAGCCCACTCCCACCATGCCCGCGCAGATCCAA
>CALFPI010000103.1 GCA_937919035.1 uncultured Gemmatimonadaceae bacterium | reverse complement strand
GCAGCCGCAGCCCTCGTGCCGCCCAATGCTGGCGCCAGGCCGAGGGCAGTGCCTGCCAAACGGCCTCGCCGGGGGCTTCGGTGCACACAACGATGATGGCCCCCGGTGCCAGGTCGACAAAGGGGTCGGCGGCAATGGACGGATCGACACCATCAACGAGCATCACCCCCGGCGCCGGCAAGTCCGCACCTGTCGGCCAGTTTCCCTGTACGGCGGCGACCCGTACACGCCACAGGCCTGGCTCGCGCTCGACCATGTCGCCGCGCGTCTCCACACCGATGGTGGTCAGCGTCGCGGCGAGCTTGTCGAGCAGGTCCTCTGGTGCTCTCGTGCGTCGCACCTGCATGGCAAGGGTCGTCGCCTCGGGCGGCGTGAGACGCAGCGCCGGCGCCGGCGGCAGCACCATCTGTTCAAGCTCCGGATGATCGCGCCGCAGGCGATCGAGCAGTACCTGTCGCCGGGGAAAATCGGAACGCCCCGGTGCGCAGATGCCAAGGTGGACCGATGCGCGTGGCGCTGCCGACTGCAGGTTGGTGATCACCGCAACGGCCAGAGCCTCATCGAGGCGGTTGCATGTCGCCGAAAGAAACTCGACCCCCGTGGCGCCAAGACAGGCTCGCACCTGTCGCAGCAACGGAGGATCGGCTGCGCCTGCGTCCGGCGACGCACCGGAGCGCTCGAGAACGCAGATCCTTTGCGCCCCCCGCAGGGCGTCGGCCAGTGCCGCATGGGGGAAGGGCTGCAGCCACTGCAGGCCAACGACGGCAACGGGCTCGCCGCTGCCGCTCAGGGCCTCGGCGACGGCAGCGGCGGTCAACATCATCGGCCCGTGGGTGACCAGCACACGTGGGGCGTTGGCCGGACCGACGCGCACGAGGGGCGCCAGATCACGACCCGTCAATGCAGCAAACCGGGCACGCGCCGTCTCCACCAGCGCCGGCAACTCGGCGGCAAAGAAAACTCGCCGACCGGCGATGGCCGCCTCACCTTCGGGCCCGCTGGCAGGCACCGTGCCGTGTGCCGCCGGCTGTTCCGGGTCGAGCCAGCGTGGATGACGCCGCCGGTGGGCACCAAAGACGAGGGCCTGGGCCGGCGTCGGCGACTCGATCTGCTCGTGCGCTGGTCCCGGCATGCAGCGGACCAGATCCGTGTCGGGCAATCGCAGTCGTGACAGGCGCAGCAGATCGCGGCGATCGACGGCGATGGCACCGGGCATCAACGCCATTTCGGCCAGGTGATGGGCCACAAGTGCGGCGTCAACCGTCGCCTGGGGCGTCAGTGGATGCAACAGGAAGGCGCCACTCTCGGCGATCCAGTCAAACCCTGTCCACAGGACCAGCGGCAGATGGGTGGCGGCAGCGGCGCGCAGTTGCGGCGCCAGGGCACCAAGATCGGTATCCGGTGCATGGACTGCCGTACGCAGACCGCTCAGGCTCAAGCCACGCGCTTGGGCCATGGCCGCCGCTGCATCGGTGTCGGTTACGGCGACAACAGCGCTGCCAAAGTGATTGGTTGCAGGTACTGCGGGCTCCCTACCGACCTGACAGAGTGCATCGACGCTTGCCTGTTGCGCCAGATGTAAGGCGCGCCCCAGAGACATGGTGCACTCCTGGCCCGGATGGTCCGGCGGCACCGGCGCACCTTGATACAGGCTGTCAATCCACCCGCGAAGGCCCCGCCGCGCTTCAGCCATGGGTGATCGCCGCCTCGATGCCGAGCAACACCGGCGTAGCACCAAATTGATCACCCGTCACCCAGCGGATCGCACCTGTCGGACAACGGGCTGTGGTGCTCGCCGCTGTCTGCTCCGGCGCATAGATGTGTGGCAGTCCCCCCTCCATGCGGACAGCACCTTCGGGGGCGTCGAGGGCACAACGCCCGCAGGCGTCACAGGCAACACGGCAGACGGCCCGAGCCGCCTCACCGGACAATGGGTTGCGACATTGCACGAGCAACGGGTTGGTAATGGGCTCAAGCGTGAACAGGTCGAGGGGACACACGGCGACACAGTCGTTGCACGCGGTGCACAGATCGACGGCCACCACGGGCAGGGCCTCGTCATTCATGTGGATCGCGCCAAAGCTGCAGGCATGGTCGCAGTCACCCAGCCCCAGGCACCCCCAGGGGCAGGCGCGACCTCCACCGTTGACCAGATGGGCCGCCCGACAGGATGAGGGGCCGCGATAGTCGGCGACCATACGCACCGACGACGTGCCGCCGGCGCAATGCAGGCGGGCGACACGGCGCACCTGCAGACCGACGTCGACACCGAGGAAATCGGCGATGCCGCGGATCCCATCGGCGGTGCTCACCGTGCAGCCACCGGGGGTTACCGTGCCGAGAACCAGGGCCTCGGCGAAGCCGCGGCAGCCGGGCTGACCACAGGCGCCACAGTTGGTGCCTGGCAACAGCGTCTCGACCTGCTCGACACGCGGATCTTCCTGCACGCGCAACCAGCGATTGGCACCTGCCAGCAACAGGCCGAAGAATGCAGCCAGGCCGGTCATGATCGCGGCGGCAATGAAGACGGCGCTATCCATGGGGCCTCAGCCGAACCTGCGCGCCCGTTCGATGAGCTCGGGCGTTGCCGTTGTATCGCCCTCACGTGGCAGACCCGGGTGAATGCAGCGCGCCGGGCAAGCCTCGGCGGCTTTGATGAGTTGCGCGTAGGAACCCGCCGTCGGGTCAGCGAGCCTCGCCTGTTTGTTGCCATCATACTGGAACATGCGCGGATTCATATTGATGCAGTCGTGGCACGACGTACACATGGGTGAATCGATGTAACCTTCTTCGACAAACTCCTCCGGTGCCGGTTCGTCTGGTTCGGCGACGGTCGCCGGTGGCAATTCGGCTGCTGCCTCGGCGACCGCTACCTGTGCAACTTGTCCGCCCCCAACCGATGTGCCAGCCGATCCTGCGGCGATCACATCCCCGCCGGCGAGAGCGGCGGGCCAGCCCTCATCGTCCACGGCGAGCAACGCCTGCGCCAGCCGCTCGAAGGCTTCTCCGGCGACCTGGAGGCGCAGACCCTCCAGCTCGGCGCTGTGCGCCTGCTGCAACTCTTCCCGTTCCCGCTGCGCCTCCACATGCGCCAGATCACGGGCTCGGGCCTCTGCCAACTGCACGTATTCGTTGCGGTGGCCAGCAAGTTCCTGCAGAATCCGCCACTGCTGCAGACGATCGGTACAGGCATGTGCCATCTCACGGGTCATGACAGCCCGCAGCAGTGCACCCTCGTTGTTGACGATCCAGATAAAGGGGATCCGACGGACCCGGTCGGAGGGTACCAGCAGCAGATATTCATCCAGCGGCATCTGCTCGATCCCCCAGGCGTCGGCGGGAATCACACGGAACGCGTGGCGACAGCGGGGCGACAGAGCGGCAGCGTGGGCAAAGGTGAAAGGCTCAGTGCGCTCGATGAGGGCACCTTTGTCATCGTGAGCCTGAACCCGGAGACGAGGCCAGGGCTCGTCACTTTGCGGGTTGGGCTCGAGCTCAAAGCGTCGGGCCCAGGTGGCTCCGCCATCCGGATCGTACAGGAAGCCGGGTGTTACCCGCCCGTAGTGGGCGGCAGACAGTTGCACCCATGGATCGACGGCGTCCGTCCACTGGGGAACAGCCACAACGGCAACCGATGGCCGCAGACTGGCAGCCACTGCGCCCAGGCCCTCGTAGAGATGACCGGGCAGCGCCAGCGACGTCTGCAGCACGAGGGCGTCGCGGTGGGCCACGGCGAGGTAGCCAAGATCCGGGTGTGTTGCCGCCAGGCCGGCGGCATCTGCGGCAAAGCCCATCGCTGCCGATGGGTCGAGTATGATCAGGTGCAGGGGACGCCCCGAACGCAGCAATATGGACAGCGCCGACATGGCGTTGGACAGAACCCGGTGGGCCGTCTCCAGCACAAAGACGGGCGGCACCATTGCCAACTCTTCACGATCGAGTGCCTGCCAGTCCATGTGCTGCAGGATGACATCATATTCGGCACGATACCGGTCCTCTGCATCCAGGCGGGCGACGCGCACAGCGCGGAACAGTTCGACCAACTGCCGCGCCGCCGCCTCGAAGTACCCGGCGGCGGCCTCCATGCCGACATCATGTACAACGGCAGTGACACCGTCGGGCAAACGCCCGACGTCGATCTGCTGTGGGTGCAGCAGCACGACATCCGGCAGGACCTGTGCGTCGATACGGATGAATTGCCGCAACTGTGCCAGCGTTGCCTCGATGCGTTGCCGACGTTCCTCTCCCAGTCGCTGCGAACCACGGCGCACCGTCAATCGCTGGGCGAGAGCTGGAATATCGAATTGAATCCCGCCACCGAAGGCGGCTGCCAGTTCCGCCGGATCACGGTTCGTCTCATCGTAGCCGGCGTCGATGCGCAGTCGTTCCTCCAACCGCTGCACCAGGCGCAGGACATCCTCGTGGAAAGTCTTGAGCCGTGCCCGTCGTGCCTGCGCTGCGGCACGTGCCAGCAGCTCAACCAGGATCCCCGGGCCCAGGCCAAGGACGGCCGCTTGCGGAGACAGGCGCTGGCCAAAGCCGTCGAGTTCAGCGGCCATGGCCGTCGATGCTGCCGGGCTCAGATCGAGGCCGGCGACGAAATCGCTGCGTGCCTCGGCGAAAACATCAATGAGCGAACGCGGCGAGCCGGCACCCGCGTGGGCGTCGACGGTGCTCGCCAGACGCATGAGGTGCTGCGACAGGAGTGGTCCTGCGGTGCCCTCAAGGCCGGCTTTGGCGACCTGGGCAAAGGACACCAGACCATCCCCCTCAACGACGACCGGATAGTGCTCTGCCTTGGGGACCGCCGCCAACAACGGCGCTGTCGACCAGGGCCGCAACGGCAGGCCTGCGACTGGTTCAGCAGGCGACACCGCGCCGCTGCCGGACACGTGAAAGCGACGCAATGCGTCGATCCATGTGGGCGCCGGGTCTGCCGGGGTTTCGGCCGCCAGACGTGGCAGAGATATCGTAGCATTTGCACGAGCCGAGACGGGTAGTTCGGTGACCCCTTTGGCGCCGGCGACGCACGCTGCAGCGATCTGCTCAGCGAGCCCGGCACCCTGCAAGGCCGCAAGGCTGGTCCCGTCGTCTGTGGAATCGGCGTTGCCGGCGCAACAGGCCATTAACGCACCGACCTGGTAGGCGAAGCGCAGCTGTTGTGTTACGGGCGCCGCAGCACTTGCCGGCAACCACAGAATACGGACCCCTGCCTCCTGCAGAGTGGCGCGCGTGGCAGCGGCCAACGCGGGGGGGACACCATCGGCAAGGGCGTCGCTCAACAGCAGCACGGTACTGCCCCTGTGCAGATGGCCCATGCACCGGGCGTCCAGCAGCGAGTGATGCGCGACGACCAACAGGTCAAGTTGCGCGGCGATTCCGGCGCGTTCTGCGTCGGCAACAGCGACAGCACTGACACCCGCCAGGTCGAGCCGCGCCAGCCCAGGCTCACGAACCCGATCTGCCTGTCGGGCTGCGACTTCGAGCAACAGGGATTCGGCCCATGCACCGGCGGGTACGGCGCCGATGGCCAACGCCGGCGGTGACACACGTGGCACCGGGGGTGTCGACGCACCCTCGAGACCAAAGCTCTCACGCAGACCTTGCGCCAGATCCTGTGCGGCGCGCGGCAGGCGCACGAGCCCATGGACCGGCCGTTGGCCACATTCCCACAGGGCTGCACGCACCAGTGTCGTCAGGTCGATCTGTCCGGCGCTGGCACCGTAGGGATCGAGGACCGCCACGGTGATGGCGTCACCGATGGCGCGCTGCAGTTCTTCGACAGGCGTGGGGCTCAGCAGAGTCAACTCGATGACGGCGCAGGAAATGCCATCGGCAGCCAGCATCTGTGCGGCGGCGCGGGCCTTTGCCGACGCCGCACCTGCGGTGACGATGGCATACTGTGCGGTCTCGGGCCCCCGGCGCACCACGGGGGCACAGGGCCGTCCCGTCCATTTGCCGACGGCTGCGAAGGCCTCTCGTGCTGCCGCCAGGATCGTGTCGGTCGTTGGTGCCCGGCCGGCCGCAGCACGCGTGCCATCAACACGCAGCAGGTCCTCGGCGTCGATGGGCAAACGCACGAGGGACAGGTCGGTGGCCACGTCGGGATCGACATCACACAGTCCCGGGCGATCGAGACAGTTCACCAGGCGATGTGCGATGAGACAATGATCCACTGCCTGCTGGGCGTCGCCAGCGAGCAATTCGAAGGCGAAGGCGCCATGGGCTCCGGCATCGGCACAGCGCCGACGATGGGCGACCCAGCCGCCGCTATCACTGCCTCGTATGTCGACTGCAGCTGTGCCGGTCTCTGCGGGGGCCAGCAGCACGGCCGCGCGGCCTCCTGCGGCCGTGGCCCCCTGCGCTGCGGCGACAGTGGCGACAGCACCGGCACCACACAGAGCGGACTCCATGCGGTTTATTGCGTCAGCCCCGGAACAGGCGACGGTTACGCCTGTTCCGTTACCACCGGGCCGCCCAGACTCCCCACCTGTGCTCACAACGCAAACCGGTCGAGTTCCGCCTCGAGCCCGGCGAGTTTGTCGGCAACACTCTTACCGAGCCCCCTGGCGGTGATCTCGTTGTATCGAGGGCTCGCTGGATTGCGATAGAGCAGGCCCATGGGGATCCCCTCTTCCCCTGTAGCCAGATGGCGGCCGCCGCCCAGATCGGCAGGGTCGTGCTGGCGGATGTTGGGGAACAGCCGGCGCACACCATCATCCACGGGGATACCGTCGGCGTGCTCAAGGACCGCGACACCTGCGGTATCCTGCTGCAGTTCGTTCCAGCGATCCCGCATGAAGTGCGGACAGCGCTGCAGGATGCGGACGAAAGCCAGCCCCTGATGTTCGTGCGCTGATTTAATCGTGGCGTAGAGATGTAGCGGATTCCAGTCCAACGTCTGCGCCACGAAGGATGCGTTGCCGATGCCCAGGGTCACTTCCAGCGGGTTGATCGGCCCGATGGGCACACCGCCGGGATGTGTGTTGGAGACATTACCCAGGGGTGTCGTCGGTGAGGACTGCATTTTCGTCAGGCCATAGATGTTGTTGTCGAAGAGCAGCACCGTGAGATTCATGTTGTGGCGGATGGCGTGGATCCAATGCGCCGTGCCAATCGCGCAACAGTCACCGTCGCCGGTGACGACAAAAACGTGCAGATCGGGTCGCCGACTCAGGACACCCGATGCAATCGGCAAGGGCCGGCCGTGCAGGCCGTGGAAGCCGTATGTCTTCATGTAATGCGGAAAGCGGCTCGAGCAACCGATGCCGGAGACGATGACCACCTTTTCCGGTGGCAACTGCAGATCCCGGGCCAGGCGCTGCAACGAGCCGAGGACGGCATGATCACCGCACCCCGGACACCATCGTGGGGTCAGGCTCTCAAAGTCCTCCAGGACAAGACAGCGGTCCTCTTCTTCGGCCTCCCAGTCCTGTTTCAGACCGTACATGGCACATTCTCCAGATCAACTTCGGGGATCTGCTCGTGATCGGGCAGACGTTCGCGGATCGCCGCTTCGATCACCCTTGGCGGCAGGGGGACACCGGGGACACAGGACCAGCAATCGACGTCGACCAGGGTCTGCGCCCGCAGCAGAAAGGCGAGCTGTGCGTAGGTGCGCCCCTCGCCTGCCTCCGGGGGATCGCTGTAGCAGATCTCGATGGTCATGACCTGGCGGAAATGGCGGAAGATCTCCTTGAGCCCGGGCTCAAGGGGCGACAGAAAGTGCAGCGTCAGCGACGAAACCTTGTGACCGTGGGCACGCATGCGGTCTACGGCCTCCTCGATGGCGCCGCGGGTCGAGCCCCAGCCGACAACGAGGATTTCGCCTTCGGTATCGCCGTAGACCGTGGGTGGTTTCAGCGACTTGGCGAGCGTCGCCAGCTTGCGCCGGCGCATCTTCAGGCCCTGCTGATTGACCTTGGACTCGTAGGCGACGTGGCTCTCTTCGTCGTGCGCCAGACCGGTAACGACGTACTCGCCCCCCCGCTGTCCTGGGATGGGACGTTGTGACAGTCCAGTCTCAGGATCCCAGGCGTAGGGTGCCACATCCTGCTGCCAGGGGGCCGTATCCACAGGCGGCGCCAGCCACTCCTCCCGGGCGGATGGCCGTGGAAAGGGCTGCTGTGCCGTTGCCAGACTGGCGTCGGTGAGCAGGATGACGGGCACGCGGAAGGTCTCGGCGAGCTTGCGCGCCGTGATGACGAAATGGAAACACTCCTCGATCGTGGTTGGTGCCAGGACGATGTTCGGCGTGTCTCCAGGTTGGCCAAAAAGTGCTGCCAGCAAGTCTCCCTGTTCGACCCGCGTTGGCAGGCCCGTGGAGGGACCGCCGCGCTGCACGTCGATGATGACGAGGGGGATCTCTGCCATCGTCGCGAAGCCGATGAACTCGCTCTTGAGCGCCAGTCCCGGTCCGGAGGTGACCGTCACCGCTGTCTTGCCCGCATAGGAGGCACCGATGGCGAAGCCGATGGCGGCGATCTCATCCTCCGCCTGGTGGACGATACCGCCGACGTTGGCGAAACGTGCTGCCAGATAATGCGACACCGAAGTCGCCGGCGTGATGGGATACATGGAGCAGACCTCGATGCCGGCTGCCATGATACCGAGGGCCAGCGCCTCGTTGCCGTTCATCACCACTCTGTCTTCGTCACTCGCCTTGACGGGGACGCGGAACCGCCATGGCGCGTTCTGCTCGGCCCACTCGTAGCCGGCGTTGAACAGAGCCATGTTGGCATCGACAACGGCCTTGCCCTTGCGCCCGAGTTTGCGCTCGATCAGCATCTGCACAATGGCGACATCCCGCTCATAGAGCGCACACAGCAGGCCGAGGATCCAGATGTTCTTGCCCCGTTTGGGATCCTCCACAACCTTGAGGCATTCGTCGTTCAT
>CALFPI010000102.1 GCA_937919035.1 uncultured Gemmatimonadaceae bacterium | reverse complement strand
ATGCACGCAATTGCCGGAAACTTGCGCAGGTGGCCAAGGCGGAGGCGAAGTTCTGGTAACGCGCCCTAGCTGCCGCTTCGGGCGCAGCCGTATCGAGACAGCCCGTTGTCTGCATTGCACCGCCCTGAGTTGTTATCCATGAATGCTACGTGGACCAGGGGATCGCTTGCCGAGCGCCTGGCCATGCGCTGGCGGGGACCGCAACAGGCGGCGAGCGAGTCACTCGACATTTTCTCCGAGCTTCGCCGTTCGAAAAAGCTGTTGCTGCTGCCCAACGATCGCGTTGGCGGACTGTTTCTGGGCGCCACGATCTATCAGTCCCTCCGGCAGCAATACCCCGAGGCGCATATCACCCTGCTCACGGACGAACGCTGGGCGCCCCTTGCCCGTCAGATCCCATTTATTGACCGGGTCCTGTCGACGACTCTGCTGCAGAGAGTCTGGTCGCAGGAGTTTCGCACGCTCATTGAGCAACTGCGCACAGAGGCCTTTGATCTGGCAGTCTCTTTGGGGCCGGACTGCAGCTATCGGGTGGCGCAGTTGTGTGGCCTCAGCGGCGCGCGGCTACGTGTCGGTTTCCAGCGTGAGGGCCTTACCCCATACAACGTCGAGATCGTGCGGCGTTCTGCTGGGGACTATGAGGCCGATCAGTATCAGAGCCTGCTGCGCATCCTCGGCCTTGATGTCTGTGGTGAGGTGCAGTGGACCATTGGCGACGGCCAGGGCAGTCAGTTGCGCGAGCGTTATCTCGACGGCGAGTTTGCCAGTGGCAGCGTCATCGGCATCGACCTGGCAGGCGGCGAAGGGCGGGGAATGAGTGGTCGCCAGCTCGATGACATCGTTGGCCGCGTGATCGAGCGGGGGGCGAGGGCTGTCCTGTTCTTTTCTCTCGCCGAGCGGAAACAGGTCAATTATCTTAAGAAAACGTATGGCAACCGAGTCCTTCCCTTCGAACAGATCGACCTGTCCGGCGTGGCTGCTCTGTTGCAAGGCTGCCGGGCTCTCATCTCCTGCAACACCGATGTCCTCCACTTGGCGATTTCGCTGCAGTTGCCGTGTGTTGCCATCTTCGATGAAGACGCGCGGCGCTGGGTTTCAAGCCGCAACGAGTTGGTCGAGGTTGTCCAGGATCGGGACATTCGAGCCGTGAGTATTACCCAGGTTGCTCAGGGCCTGGACCGAGCCCTGAGCCGCTCACCAGCAGAAGGCTTCGCCGACGCCTGAGCAGCAGCTACGCTTCGACAGATAGGATAGAGAGGAACTTTTCATGCAAGAAATGGTCGAGCCTGATCGCACGATCCTGATCGTGTCGATCGTTGGACTCGTCGTCATTTGGGGCAGTGTCGCCTACCACAAATTCGTTCAAGGTGGCGCTCCCGTAGGTGGCGTCGCCGTAGCCGGTGCGCAGGTAGCAGAGCCTGACAAACCGCAGCGTAAGGGGAAGCGGTGATCGGGAGGGACGGTAACTGATGGCAACAGAAGTTGTCATGCCCAAACTCGGACTGACGATGGAACGGGGGACGATCGGTGTCTGGCTGAAAGCCGAAGGTGATCTCGTCGAACGAGGGGAGGCGCTGCTTGAGGTGGTCACAGACAAGGTGACCATGGAGGTCGAAGCGCAGGCTTCCGGAGTTCTTCGGCGTGTATTTGTGCAGGCTGGGGAAGAGGTTGATGTCGCCACTCCCATCGCTGTGATTGCCGCCGCGGACGAGGATATCGATCATTTTGGGCCACCATCACCATCACCATCACCATCATCGGCAATTGCTATGGCCATGCCCGTGGCAGCAGCAGCCATTCCGGCCCCCCCGGCGCTGTCGACTTCTGCGGTGACGGCCCAAACGGGTGCACATGTTGCCCCCGGTGGCCGTCCACATAGAGCTTCACCCAAGGCTCGTAGAATCGCCGCGGAACATGGGATCGACTTGTCACAGGTCGAGGGCTCGGGGCCGTCGGGTCGTATCGTCAGTGCAGACGTGGAGGCCCGCCGAGGTGCAGCTGTGGCGCAGGTGCAATTCGCCCCCTCTGCTGTGCCCTCCGTGATCCCATCTGGGCAGACCGTGGATCTCACGCACCCCCAGAAGATTGCCGCCGAGCGCCTGACGGCCAGTTACCAGCAGGCACCCCACATCTACCTTGAGACGCCTGTTTCTGCTGTCTGGCTTGAGCAGTTCCGTACGGGATACGCCGCGGAAGGTCGCAAGGTCAGCTACAACGATCTCATTATCAAAGCTGTGGCCACGGCTCTGCGCGAGCACCCGCGTCTGAACAGTCACTTCATCGACGGCAAGGTGCATCAGCATGCGTCCGTTGATATCGGCATCGCTGCCGATACGCCTCAGGGGTTGCTGGTGCCCGTGTTGCGCAACGTGGCGGAGCGTGGCATCGACGACATCGCCGCGGAGTCACAGCGACTGGTCAATGGCGCCCGACACAATAGGCTCAGTATCGATGATCTGACGGGCGGTACTTTCACCATCTCCAATCTGGGGATGTTTGGTATCAGCCGGTTCACCGCGATCATCAATCCCCCCCAGGTCGCCATTCTGGCCGTGGGTGCCATCGAACCCACAGTTGTTCCCATGGGGGCTGACGGCATGGCCGTTCGCCCCGTGCTGCGCTTGACCCTGTCTGCGGACCATCGAGCCATCGACGGGGCCATGGCCGCCCGCTTCCTGCAGCGACTTCGACAGATCCTCGAGACGCCGGGTCTGCTGGCCTGAATCAACCGAATCAGGACCCCCCGGCCGTGACGTCACCGCGTCGAGACCGCATGGCTGCGGACGAGGGTGCTGTCCGAGAGGCGGCGATCCTGCGATTGGTCCGCACCGCCAACGAGTCGCCGGGCATCGTCTATCGCTATGCGTCCGTCGGTCTGTGGCCCTCCGAAGAGATCCTGGTTCTCGACTTCTTCCCGGACGATGCCAAGGTTCTGGATCTTGGCTGTGGTGCCGGGCGCACCAGCGTCGCTCTGGCCGAGATCGGCCTGCCCACATTCGGTATCGATATCAGCGAGTTGATGATCGATGTCGCGCGCGAGCAGGCCCTGCAATCCGGCGTGGGGGAGCAGACAGAGTTTGCCGTCATGGACGCGCGCCGTCTTGAGGCCGTGCCCAGCGAGAGCTTCGATGCAGCCCTGTATTCCTACAACGGACTGGAACTGGTTCCTGGCTTTGCTGGCAAACGGCGTGTCCTGGCCGAAGTTCATCGGGTCCTGCGCCCCGGGGGACGTTTCGTTCTGTGCACGCATTCTCTGTTCGCCGTCAACCGCTACGCCACGACTCGCCTGCTGGCGTTCGCTCGCTTTCTCCTGGGCAAGTGCGGTCTCCCGGTTCGTGAGCGCGAACTTGGCGAGCGGTTCATCGACGACGAACTCGAAGAGGCCCGTTATCTGCAGATCCTGCCGCCATTCGTTCTGCGCCGCCTGCTGCGTCAGGCCGGCTTCCGCGTCATCTACTGCAACACGAGAACACGGATCGAAACCCGTCGCCCACCCAGTCGCTGGTCCGTGTTTGCCGATAGCGAATGGTTCTTTGTTGCGGAAAAGACGGGCGCGGCGCAGGATCCTGCCGATACCTAGAAATCGAGGGTCGACGATACGATGATGAAGCCTACACTGACAGACGACGGCGAGCGCAACGCCGTAGAGTTGTTCCTTGAGCGGGGGTATCTCGTCATCGATACGAGGCCGTCTGCCACTCTCATTGCGCAACTGCTCGACGCCCTTGAGCTCGATGATCACGATTCCTCCTGCTTGCCGCTGAACTAGCCCGGGTTGGCGGTTGACCTTGACCGGACCTGTCACGCCGGTTATCTTCGCGTCTGTTCCACAAAATCTACATAAGTGATTCTTCTCCAACACGTTAGCGGCATAAACGACGTCCTTCTGGACGTCGCGATGTGCGGGCTGCGTCCTCTCGGGCGCCGACCCCGGGACGCTCCCTGCAGAAGGCCCCGAATGCGACTGGACCGTAAGACCCAGCTGTCGATCGCCTATGCGATCTTGACGATTCTGTTGTTGCTCGTCATGCAGAGCTATTTCGAAGGACAAGTGGATTCGGTGAAGTACAGCGACTTCCGCCAGTGGTTGGTGGAAGGCCGTGTCGCCGAAGCCTATGTCGGTTCTGACGACATTTCGGGTAAGTACTATGCCGAAGGCGTGGGCGAGGG
>CALFPI010000101.1 GCA_937919035.1 uncultured Gemmatimonadaceae bacterium | reverse complement strand
CGCCCGCATTGATTCGCTGGAGCAGATCCGTCGCCAGGCTCTCGCTCTGTACCAGGATATACCGTGCACGCATCTTGCCGTCCATGATGGCCCGGATTGCCTCAACATTGAGGTTGATAGCGTGTGACAACTGTGGGTCCTCGGCCAGGGCCTTGGTCTTCCGGTACCAATCCAGTGCCTCGAGGTATTTGCCCTGGGCAGCCAGCATGAAAGCAATGTTGTTGTGTGCTTCCACATCTTTTGGGGCCAACTCGAGAACCATCTGATAGCGGCTCACAGCGCTGTCGGTCTGGCCAACCTGCGTGTAGTAGAGCGCCAGAAGCCGGTGCGCGTGTATGTTCCGGTCATCGAGATGAAGTGCGCTATCCAGGTGTGTGTGGGCCTGCTCCAGATCTCCGGATTGCAGGTAGAGGTACCCCAACTGGCTGCGGACACCCGAATTCTCTGGTGCGATCCGTCGGGCCTCGTAGACGTAATACAAGGCGGAATCGAGTCTTCCCATGGCAAGGAAGGCCTCGTTCAACCCCGAGTATACCTGCAGTTGCCCCGGTTCTTCCAGCAGGGAACGATGCAGCAGGCTGATGGCGCGCTCAGGGTTTCGCTGAATCAGGTAGAGTTCAGCGAGACGGTTGAGCACATCGGCACTGCCTGCCCCCTGATCCAAAGCCGCCTCGTAGCGTTTCAAGGCCTGCTCCAGATTTCCACGGCGCGCAAGCGACTCGGCTTCCTGTACCAGGCGCAACAAAGGGGCACTGTCCCCCGCTGGCGGCGGGGTGACTTGTGCGGTCAGAGAAGATACCGCCAGCAGCCCGAAAACTGTCAAGCAGAAGGCGACTGCAACAAAGCGCCTGGATCCACTCACCGCGAAGTCCTCAGGCGGTCGACGACTTGCCTGGTGATCTGTTCCACCAGATCCGTCGAGCCAGTGTCGGCCTCAGGTCGCGCGCAACCGGGTCGTCCAGTGATACCGAATCGCGTACGCAGGTCGAGCAACTCCTGCACGTGAGCCTCGCTCAGCGTGTTGGTTGCCCCCAACTGCCGGGCCACGAGGGCGATCCGCGCAAAATGCTCGACCGTTTCCATCTTGAAGTGGGCATCCTGCACACTCTTGCCCATGGTCACTGCCCCATGGTTGGCCATGAGCACGGCGTCGTACTTCTCCACCAGGGGGCGCATGGGTTCAAAGATGTCCGGGCCACCCGGGGTGCCGTAGGGGGCCAGGGGAACTCCACCGAGCAGAACGATGACCTCAGGTAGCACACACTGGGTCAGATCGAGGCCGGCCACGGCGAACCCCGTCGCCGTCGGCGGATGGGCGTGAACGACAGCGGCGATGTCGCTGCGCAGCTTGTAGGCCTCAAGGTGCATCCGGATTTCTGATGAAATCTTCAGAGGGCCGGAGACCTGAGTGCCATCCATGTCGCAGATCGCCAGCATGTCCTCCTGCAGATAGCCCTTGCTGACCCCAGTCGGGGAACAGAGGATCCGATCGGCACTCAGGCGCGCGGAAATATTGCCATCATTGGCAGCGACGAAGGCCCTCGCGTAGATCCGCCGTCCCATCTCGCAGATATCCTGACGGGCCGTGAAGGTAGACCCGACAGTGGCAACGCTGTCAGCGCACATGGACAAGCTCGATTCTCTGAGAAGGAGAAGAAAAGTGAGTGGTTTGACGCCCGATGGACAGAACGAGCAGCCCGGCGACTCCGGGCAGCAGGACGTTGAGCCCAAAGAGCATGAGCGACGCCTGCACCGCCGTCGTTGCCGCCACGCCAACGCCTCCGAGAACCACAACGCCCGCAGCTTCGCGCACGCCCAGGTCCATGAAGCTGATGGGCAGCAGCGTCTTGAGGGCAAACATGGCAGGGATGGCAAACAGGGCCCAGAGTGCGATCGCACCGGTCGCCCGCAGGAGGCAGAACATCTGCAGACAGAAGACAACATTGAAGAGAAGTGCTGCGAGCGTGTTGGACATCCAGACGTTACGAGGTATATCCGTCAGGCAGGTCATATCCCAGCGCAATGCCAACTGCGCCGCGAGCCTACTGCCGAATTGACGCCACGATACACCGATACCGATCATCGCCAGGCCGCACCACACCCCCCATGATATCGGCATGCAATACACCGCCCAGGCAGCCCCTGCGGCGAGCGTCACCAGGCTTGATACGAGGCGGTCCGCCGCAGCCAGAGCCGTGGCTCGAGCCCGCGCCCCTGGCCAGTGGGCGCCCCGGCCGAGTTCGCCCAGACGCCCAGGGGTCAGCAGGCCGAGACCAAAGCCGGTGAACAGTGACAGCAGGATATCTGCTTCGCCAATCTCCGGGAGGCTGGCCTGCACGAGGCGGCGCCACTTCCACCACTGCAACAGCAGCCCCACGGGCGTCATCATTGCCGCCAGCAGCAACCAGTAAGGATCTGCTGACGCCGCACCTGCGAGCAGTTCGGCGGGCGACACGATCCATGTGGCAATTGTATACAGCAGAGCCCCGGCAACGGCCAGACGGGCGACGAACCTGATCCAGGGTGACATCAGTCGCGATTGCTGCGGGCGAAGCCCGCATTTGGCAGCAGATCCAGAAGACTTGCATGGGGTCGGGCGATGACATGCACTGCGATGACCTCGCCGACAGCACGGGCGGCGACTTCTCCTGCTTCTGTGGCGGCGCGCACGGCGGCGACATCACCACGAACAAGCGTTGTCACGAGACCGCCGCCAACGATCTGCCAGCCCGCCATTTCGACGTCGGCGGCTTTCACCATCGCGTCTCCTGCCTCGATGGCGGCAACCAGGCCGCGGGTTTCAATCATTCCGAGGGCGTCACCCAAGGTTCATCCATCCGTGTCGTGTGAGGCAGTCGACGTCGATGTGCGCCAGTGGTTTGTAATCCCACCAAACCCCAGCGAGGTAAGATGGGATTGCCCACACAGACGGTCAAGGCACACATCTTGACATGCGGGCTGCTGACTGGCTAGCTTGCCCGTCGGTGCAAGCTGTCCCCGAACCAGATACGCCCCAACCTTGTGGAGTCGCTCTCGATGCCCTGTTCGATCCGATACCGGCAGTTTTGGCTCTTTCTGGTCCTGGCTTGTTTGGCGCCCACAACAGACGTTGTCGCTGAGCCGTATATCGCGCTGCGAGAAGGACTCAAGTGCGGCACCTGCCATGTGAATCATACCGGTGGTGGCATGCGCAACGGCTACGGTGGCCTGTTCACGCAGACCGAGATCACTCCCCTGTTCGAAGCGATGTCAGAGGCGGCGCTGGATTTCTCCGCTGATCTGGGGCCCAGTATCACGGTTGGTGCTGACTTTATCGCCGCCAACGAGACGATCGCTGCCAGCAATGGCTCCGATCGGCAGAACACCTTCGACGTGACCAGTGGCAATCTGTACATCAACGCACGCCTGTTGCCGGGACGGATGTCCCTGTACTTCGATGAGATCATTGCTCCGGGTGGGGCCGCCAACCGCGAAGCCTTCGTCCTGCTCGAGGGTTTGCCGGCAGCAGGATACACCAAGGTGGGGCGTATGCTGTTGCCATACGGCCTTCGCATGTGGGACGACGATGCTTTCATCCGCCGGGTCACCGGATTCAACTATGACAGTCAGGACCTCGGCATCGAGGTTGGTTTCGAGCCCGGGCCTCTGTCTCTGGCTGTAGCCGTCAGCAACGGCACCCAGGGAGGACGGGACAACGATGCGGGAAAACAGGTGTCGAGTGTTCTCACCTGGTGGCACAGCCCCGTTGTGCTTGGTGCCTCCTTCGCCTACAACAACCCACCCGGTGCTGATCGTGTGGTGTATGGACCATTTGCCTCAGCCAACATGGGGCCACTGACGTGGATGGGCGAGGCGGACTGGATTGCGGAAACGGCCTCCGGTGTCAGCAATGACCAATTCGTTGCCTTCACCAGTGTTGACATGTGGCTGCACCAGGCCATCAATCTGCGCGCTGCCTTCGATTTTCATGATCCCTTCGATGCCGTCGAAGAAGACGAACGCAGTCGTGTCACTGTCAGCGTTGATGCCTTTCTGACACCCTTTCTCACCGGCAGTATCGCCTACCATTTGCGCGACAGCGTGCCGCAGGATCCCAAGGGCAATGCAGATGGTCTGAGTCTGAGTCTGCACGCTCATTTCTGAAGTTCTCAGGCCAACCGTGATCTCCGGGCGTCAACTCTTGAACAGGAACGTGACGACGTCCCCATCACGGATTGCGTAGTCGCGTCCTTCGGCCCGCAGTTGGCCGGAGCTGCGCAACTTCGACATCTGCCCGCCAGCCTCCTCAAGGTCGTCTGCAGATGTCACCTCGGCGCGAACAAACCCGGATTCCATGTCGCTGTGAATGCCACCGGCGGCAACCGGTGCCGTAGTCCCACGCGGCAGTTGCCACGCCTGCAGCT
Organism: uncultured Gemmatimonadaceae bacterium; assembly: GCA_937919035.1. GTDB lineage: Bacteria > Latescibacterota > UBA2968 > UBA8231 > UBA8231 > UBA8231. Next base: position 7,892 of record CALFPI010000101.1, on the reverse strand, counting down.
TGTCGTTGGCCAGGGTGTAGAACGTGATCAGATCCAGCAACTCGTAAGCGGCGCGCACGAGCTGATCGACGCCGCTGTCTGCCAGCCCCATATCTGCGAGAAAGGCATCGGCTTCCTCGGGATCGAGCTGCGAGATCTCCGCCTCGATCTGTGTGGAGACGACAACGATCCTCTGTCCTGGGTATCTGTGGCGCAGGGAATCGATGCTTTTGCCACCGTCCACGACATCCTCCTCAGCGACGTTGGCAACCAGCATGATCGGTTTCTCGGTGAGGAAAGCATAGCCACGAAGGGTGGCCAGTTGCTCGGCACCCAGATTGGCAGCGCGGACGGAGACTCCGTCGGTGAGAGCCGCGTGCACTCTCTGCAAGGCTGCCAGTTCCATCTTGCGCACCGATTGCGGGTCTGACCGAACGACCTTGTCCAGCGTCGGCAGGTTGCGCTCTGTGATCTCAAGATCGGCAAGCAGGAGTTCAGTCAGCACCGTATCGGCGTCGCGCACGGGATCGATCGTCGATTCCACATGTGACACACTGTCATCAGCAAAACAACGAACCACATGGAGCAGGGCATCGGCGCTGCGCACCTCGGCGAGGAATTGGTTTCCCCGCCCCTCCCCCTTGCTGGCACCGCGCACGAGACCGGCGATGTCGGTGAACTGAATCGCCGTGGAGATACATGCCTCAGGTTGCAGCAGAGCCTGCAGTCGTTGCAGCCTGCCATCGGGAACTTCGACGATTGCAACATTCGGTTCGATGGTGCAGAACGGATAGTTGGCGGCGGCGACCCTGCCCCTCGTCAGAGCATTGAACAAGGTCGACTTGCCGACATTCGGCAGCCCCACGATACCTGTGGACAGACTCATTGTTGCTCCTCCTCGGCCAGAAGTGCGGGACGTACCATGATCGTTTTCTCCCGTTTCATCACGGCCAGGCCTGGGGCGCCCCCGCGCGGTTTGGACACATACTTGGCGAGGGTGTAGACCACCGGGACCTTGTTCGCCGTACGTCCCTTGCTCCAGTATGCGGCGACACCAGCGGCCTCTTCCAGTGTCCGGTTGCTGGGTTCTTCATTGCGGCCCTCACGCCGAAGTATGACATGAGATCCAGCGTAGCCGTGGGCGTGGAACCACACATCATTCTGTGCCGCCAACCGGTGGGTAACGATGTCATTCTCGTGGTTGCTGCGCCCGGCCCACACCGACCAGCCCGTGCTGGTGACATAGCGTCGCGGGCGGGCGCCCTGCCGGTCGTCCGTCTGCTTGCGGTCGGTCTCCGCTTCGCGAGCCGGGGACTGGCGCAGTTCCACCCGTCGCTCCCAGCGTTCCATCGCATCCTCCGGCAAATTCTCGGTCCCGCCCAGGCGGTCGAGAAGTCTTTCTGTCTCGAAGATCAGTTCGTGTACGCGGTGCAGCTTTGGCGGCAGCAATTCTGCACGCCGACGCATCTTCGCTCCCCGGCGCAGCAGCCTTGCACCTTGCTGCACGGGCGTTTCTCCGGGTGCCAACTGCACGTCGATCATCGCGATTCCAGCGGCATCGTGCGCATCCGGAATACGGCCACTCCCCCCTGGGTGAATCCTCTCAGCCGCCGCCATCAGCGAGTTCCCCGTGCGTTCCAGCGTCGCCGCTGTCGCCACTTCGTCGAGGTCGGCCTGCAGACCTGCAGCCCGGCGTTGCAGAATTCGCAAGCCTCGGGTAAGCCGCGTGTGCTGGCCCTTCGCCTCAGGCTGTGCAGCTTCATCCGAGACTGCGTCGTCCACCCGCAGGGCGGCGCAAACAGACGGGAACTGGGTCACCTTTGCCTCAAGGCCATCGGGGGCCGCGATGGACACGCGGCTGCGACCCCGGGTCCAGCGAAAGACTGGACCTCCGGGAAGGGTCCACAATGCCTGAGCCGATGCCCATAGAGACCGAGCATCCTCCGGCGCAACGCCTGCCGCGGGGCTTTTCGGATCGACCCCGGCAGCCCTACAGATGCAGGTCGCAAGATGACGGTCGGCCCCGGAAATCGTCAGCCGCAGAGCGTGCTCCAGAGGCGCCTCCTGCTGCTGCAGTCTCGACACAAAGACCCCGATGTCGTCAAAGCCTGGCAGCAGGCGATCGGCAGGACTCGCCGGGGCCACGTACGACGTCCCGTGTGCCGGCGCGTGACGGTCCGTTCCGCCAGCCCAGACACCCAGGATGCGGCCATGAAGCTGTGACACGAGAACGGCGCGGAAATATGGTGGGATCAGAACGACATGGAGCAGGCCGTGGGTTCGCTGTGACGCGGCGTCGATACGACTCAACTGGAGCTGCAGCACGCGGTCACCAGCGACAGCAGCAATGCTGTCAATTCGAGCCCCCTCCAGATAGCGCGTCCGCCCAACACCCGCGTGGATCTGTCCACCGGAGGCCAGTTTCAAGGAGCCGTGTGGACCGAAGCGAAGTTGCAGGAGGGTTGCCGGATCTCCCGCACCGTCGACTCCCAGCAGCATGTCGAGCCCGGCGTCGTCGGCATGAGCCCGGCGGATGTATTGTCCCACATGATGGGCTGCCAACTCGGCAGCAAGGACGGCAATTGTGAGAGAATCAAGGATCAACGGGTCTATTCCCAGACGATGACCTCGATGCGCCGATTGAGAGCTTTGTTTTCGGGCGTGGTATTCGGCACGATGGGTTGAGCCTCACCGAAGCCCTTCGCTTCCACCATGGCTGGGGTGATGAAGGTGTACTCATCCACGAGATACTTCATGATCTGCTGAGCACGCTGTTCGGAAAGACGCATGTTGTCAACTTGCTCACCGTCAGCATCGGTGTGGCCCTCGATGACGAGTTTGGCAGGCGAGAAGAGCTTGACGAATTCTGCGACCTTGGAAAATTCTTCAGCCGCCGCAGGCTTCAGCTCGAAGGCGCCCGGGTCGAACAACACCCCGGAGTCGAGAATCAGTCGCGGCACAACGATGTCCCCTTTGATCGCCGTCTTGTACTTGATCACGCTTTGTGACATGACCGCAACATTGGCGGAGAACAGACCAATGGAGGATTGCTGCTGGGCGTCGGTGATCATCATCGTGCCGATAAACAGTCGCAACGGTACGGGAATCCGCCGGGACAACCGACTCTCGCGGTAGACGTTGAGGATATCGCCTCGATTGAGGCTGTGGACCTGGCCTTTGTCGATGACGTAGCGACGGTCGGCAAGCTCCGTTGCTGACATGCTGCCCGAGTCGGTCTGATTGAGAACCCCGACGATGCGTGGTGGCGTAAAGGCAAATCCCGGGATGCTGCCAAGCAGCAGCACGACGACACCAAGATTTTGCAACCATTGTTTTTTCATGCGTTAAGAGCCTCAAGGCTGGAGGAAAGCTTGCGCACGTTCCCGCGGTATTCTTCCTGTCTCTGCCGCTCCTTTTCCACCACAGCTGTCGGTGCCTTCTGCAGGAAGGCCTCGTTTGACAGTTTCTTGTCGAGACTGGCAATCAATCCCTGAAACTTGTCGATTTCCTTACGCAGACGCTTGCCTTCGGCCTCGGTGTCGATCAACCCCTCAAGAGGGATATAGATCTCGACATCACCGACCACGGCACTCCCCGAGGACGGCGGCTGGTCCAGGTCCATGCCGACTTCAACGCTTTCGGCCCCTACCAGAGTCCGTAGATCGGCACGGTTGTCCTGCAGTCGCTGGCAGGAAGAAGCGGAGCCCGCCACCAGCACCAACGGGACTTTCTTGCCCTGTGGCACGTTCAACTCGCTGCGGATGGTTCGAGCCGCCGAAATCACCTCCTGCAGGAAAGACATGTCTGCCTCAGCATCAACGTCGATCGCCGCCGCATCAACATGGGGCCAATCTGCGATCATCAAGCTCGCTGGACGCTGCGGGCCCAGGGGCAACTGCTGCCAGATTTCTTCCGTGACGAAGGGCATGACGGGGTGCATCAGGCGCAGTGCCTGTTCCAGTACGTGCACCAGGATCCCCTGGACGTGAGTGCGCTCCTGCGCAGATCCGGCCAGCAGACGGGGCTTGACCAGTTCGATATACCAGTCGCAGTAGTCGCGCCAGAGAAAGTCGTGCAGGGCCCGCGTCACATCGCTGAAGCGGAAGACTTCCTGGGCTTCATCTATGACACGGATTGTCTGTGCCAGCCGGCTGAGGATCCAGCGATCGGCAAGTTCTCCGCCGTCACAGCTCGAAACTGGCGTGCCTTCGGCATCGAGGTTCAGCAAGACATAGCGGGCGGCATTCCACAGTTTGTTGCAGAAATTTCGCCCCGCCTCAGCGCTGACACTCGACTGGACCACGTTGTTCTCGATCTCGGCGTCAAAACGGACATCCTGGGTGGTGCCGCATTGCGCCAGCAGGCTGTAGCGTGTGGCATCGGCGCCATAGAGGCTCACAAGGTCGAGAGGATTGAGTCCCGTTCCCAGGCTCTTGCTCATCCGTTTGCCATCCTTCGTCAGGATCGTCGGGTGGATGAGCACCTGCCGGAAGGGAATTTCCCCCATGAACTCCGCTGCCGTCATGATCATGCGCAGCACCCAGAGATTGAGGATGTCTCTGCCCGTGATCATCAGATCCGTGGTGTGGAAATAGGCAAGGTCCTCCGTCTTTTCCGGCCAACCGAGCGTGGCAAAGGGCCACAGGGCGGATGAGAACCAGGTGTCGAGTACATCGGGGTCCTGCACCAGTCGATCCCCGCCACAGTCCGGGCAGGCCGCGGGGCGAGAAGCGGCGACAATGGGGCGAGCGCCGGCTTCGACCGACACACGGAAAGCACCATCGGTGAGGGCCGCCTCCCTCTCGAGGCCCCCCAGCGGCGCCAGGCCATCGCCGGAACAGTCGACGCAATACCAGGCTGGGATCCGATGCCCCCACCAGATCTGCCGGGACAGGGCCCAGTCGCGAATGTTGCTGATCCACTCCAGTGCGTATCCCCGGTACCGATCCGGTGTGTAGCGAACCTGGTCGGCAGCAGCTGTGCCTTGCAGGTGTGGACGGATCTTATCCGCCAGAGACTCCATGTTCATGAACCACTGCTCCATCGGCAGTGGCTCGATCACAGTGCCACACTTGTCATGGTGTGGGATTGCATGTTCGTGGTCGTCGATCTGTACCAGCAGGCCCGCAGTCTCAAGGGCGGCTACCACCTGCCGTCGACATTCGTAGCGGTCCTGGCCGGCCCAGGCGCCGGCGTGCTCGGTCATATTTCCGTCAAAACCAATCACTGTGATCTGTTCCAGACCGTGACGCGCGCCGATCTCATAGTCATTCGGATCGTGGGCCGGCGTGACTTTGACGGCGCCGGACCCCATCTCCGGGTCGGCGTACTCATCGGCGACGATCGGGATGGGCCGTTCCATCAGTGGCAGCAGCACGCGCTGGCCGACAGCCTCACGCCAGCGCACATCCGTCGGGTGCACAGCGACGCCCGTATCGCCGAGCATGGTTTCAGGACGTGTTGTCGCCACGGTTACATCGGGCCCACCGTCGACCCCAGGGTAGCGGATGTGCCACAGTTTTCCCTGAGTGAGCCGCTCTTCGGTCTCGAGGTCGGAGATCACCGTGCCGCACTTCGGGCACCAGTTGATCATTCGTGTCCCACGGTAGATCCAGCCATGGGCATGAAACGCCTCAAAGGCTTTCAACACGGCGGCAACGTAGCCCTCATCGAGGGTAAAGCGGGAGCGCTCCCAGTCATAGCTGCAACCCAGTTTTCGCAGCTGATTGTAGATGGCGTCGCCGTAGGTCTCGCGCCACGCCCAGATGCGCTCGATCAGCCCGGCGCGTCCCACGTCGTAACGGGTCTTGCCTTCGTCGCGGGCAAGTTTTTCCTCGACCTTCATCTGTGTGGCGATGCCGGCGTGGTCGGTACCGGGAAGACAGAGTGTTTCGTAGCCCTGCATACGCTTGCGTCGCGTTACATTGTCATGGATCGCATGCTGCACCGCATGCCCCATGTGCAGTTCACCGGTGACATTTGGTGGTGGAATCGTGATGCAGTACGGCTTGCGGTCAGGATTGGGGCGGGCGCGGAAATAGCCAGCCTCTTCCCAGCGTGAATACCAGGTGCTTTCACAGTGTTGCGGATCGTACTGCGTTGGCATTTCGCTTGTCATATCGATCTCGGAAAAAGTTGTAACCGTGTGTCAGATAAGGACTTCAATATATGGGGGCCCCCCAGCCCGGACAATTCAGCCCGGCAGCCCCAGGCGCTTGTCTCATGATGCTTTGCTGCCAGGGGCACCCGATTTTATACTAGCACGTCCATGAGCCATGGGCTGCGGCGGTTGCGCGGAGCCCGTATCCTTCAAGTTCAGCCATCCTCCCCTCCACTGTTGACGGCAACTGCCATGACCGATTGGTCCCGTCTGCTCACCGAGCAGCGCAATCCGGCCAGCGAAGAGATGGACGAACTTGCGACGCTTGATCTGGTTCGCCTCATCAATCGCGAAGACGCCCGTGTGGCGACAGCTGTTGAGGCAGTCCTGCCAGAGGTGGCGGCCGCCGTCGATCTCGTGACCCAGGCGTTTTCCTGTGACGGGCGGCTGTTCTACCTCGGTGCAGGGACCAGCGGCCGTCTGGGCGTTCTTGATGCCTCCGAGTGCCCCCCCACATACAGCACCAGTCCCGAGCAGGTTCAAGGCCTGATCGCCGGTGGCGATACCGCTGTCTTCCGCGCCGTCGAAGGGGCAGAAGATAATGCTGACGGAGCTGTCGCCGAGATGGACGCTCGCAACGTGCGCTCCCCCGACGTGGTTCTTGGCATCGCCGCCAGCGGCGTGACGCCGTGGGTCCTGGGTGGGTTGCGACATGCGCGAACCCGAGGCTGCGGTACGATCTTCTTCACCTGCAGTCCCAGTGCCGCCGGTGGTGTCGAGGCCGACGTGACCATCGTGCCTGTGGTGGGACCCGAAGTGGTCACCGGATCAACGCGCATGAAGGCAGGCACGGCGACCAAACTCGTACTCAACACGTTGACGACGAGCGTCATGGTACGATGCGGAAAAACCTACGGTAACCTGATGGTAGATCTGCAACCGAACAATGCCAAGCTCCGCGATCGCATGCTGCGCATTCTGTCCACACTTGCCGGTCTCGACATCGCTACGGCACGGCTGCGGCTCGATGCTGCCAACTGGGAGCTGAAGCTGGCTCTGGTGATGGAGCTCTGTGGTGCCGATGCTGACAGCGCACGGCGATTGCTGGCCAGAGCCGATGGTCGCGTCAAGGCAGCCGTTGCCCTTGCTGCCAAGGGGTGAAGGGCATGCATTCGGCAAATCTCGGCTCGACGGATCTTCTCGTGTCGGCCCTTGGCCTTGGCACCGTCGAACTTGGCATGCCCTATGGTCTGGGAAAGCCCTCTCCCCCAGATGATGCCACCTGCATTCACCTGCTCCAGCATGCCGTCGATCGGGGCGTGAGTTATGTCGACACAGCGGCGGCGTACGGTCGCAGCGAGGAGTTGATCGGACGCGCCTTCGCCGGGCGCTCGCGCCCCATCATTGCCACGAAGGTGACGATGCGCGATGCCGACGGTACACCATGGACGGGTGGCCGCATTGCACCAGAGATCCGTGCCTCCATCGACCGTTCCCGGCGATTGCTGGGCGTCGAGACTCTGGATCTGGTACAGATCCACAATGCCGAGGCCGCCATCGCTGGCGACGAAGATCTGTTGGAAGCGATGCAGGATCATCTGCTGGCAGGCGACGTGCGCTACTGGGGTGCGTCAACCTATGGCGAGCATGCGCCCCTGGCAGTCATCAACCAGGGCCCGCCGTTGCGTACGCTGCAGATCGCCTACAGTGTTCTTGATCGGACACTCGAAAGCCAGGTCATACCTGCCTGTTGCGACGCCGGCATGGGGCTGATTCTACGCTCGGTGTTCCTGCAAGGAATTCTCTCGGATCG
>CALFPI010000100.1 GCA_937919035.1 uncultured Gemmatimonadaceae bacterium | reverse complement strand
GGTGATGCCATTGGCCGGTTGGAGAATCCGACAGCCGATCGCGACCCAGAGGGGCACCGGCAGATTGCTGCAGATCTCGATTGACGGCGCCACGCGTCGAGCGACGAGCAGATTCGCCTCTGCACCTGTAACAAAGGCCGTCTGCAGCAGCCGGCGCCGTGCGAGTTCGGCAACTACACGCGGCACCAGTAGCTCGCGATCGGCTTGCGTCGCTTTCACGTGCACGTTCAGGCGCATGCTCGGGGGCATCAGGTCGAGCGTCTGCGACAGGGTGAGAAAGCGTTCCCCGGCAAACTTCGCATGTACGTGGGAGCCTGCATCCAGTTGCTGGATCTGCGCCAGATCGAGTTCGGCCACAGTACCGATGCCGTTGGAGACCCGGTCCACCCGGTCGTCGTGCAGCACCACGAGTTGCTCGTCCCGCGTCAGGCGGACGTCGAATTCGATCGTCTGCACCGCCAGATCGATAGCCGCCTGGAATGCCACCCGCGTGTTCTCGGGATGATCACCACTGGCACCTCGATGCGCTGTGATTGCCACGGATCGCATAGCAACGAATGTACGATGCGCACCTGACAGACGCGCCCCGGTAGTGTTGCTTACAACTGCCACTGACACAGGAGAAGGACACATGGAGTACGTGAATTTCGGCCGCGCCGGCATGAAGGTGTCGCGCCTGGCCTATGGACTCGGCCTGCGCGGGCAGGACAATCCCGACGAGGCGGAGCGTGTCATCGAACGCGGCATCGAACTCGGTATCAACTTCATCGATTGTGCCAACGTCTACGGCTTCAACGACCAGCGGGAGAACGCCGGCACCGGTGAACAGGTGCTGGCACGTGTCCTCAAGCGCCACCGGGATGATCTGGTGATCACCTCCAAGGTGAGCAGCGTTATCGGCGACGGCCCCAATGACGGCGGTTCCTCGCGTTACCACATCCTGCGCGAGATCGATCGCACTCTGAGGCGCCTGGAGACCGATCATCTCGACGTCTACATCCTGCATGTATGGGATGACACGACGCCGCTGGATGAGACGCTGCGCGCCCTGGATGACGTGATCCGTGCCGGCAAGACCCGCTACGTTGGTGTGTCGAACTTCCAGGCCTGGCAGGTGCTCAAGGCCCTGTGGACCCAGGACCAGCTCGGTGTCGATCCGCTCATCTGTATCCAGAATCCCTACAACCTTCTCAACCGCACGTTGGAACAGGAGATGTGGCCCGCCCAGCGAGACCAGGGCTTTGGCGTCATGACCTACAGTCCCCTGGGCGTGGGTCTGCTCTCCGGCACGTACGCGCCGGGGCAGGCGGCACCGGCGGGGTCGCTCTATGCTACACGACGCCTCGGCAAGCTGGAAGACGTGATGAATACCGCCGCCGGTGCTACGCTGGCCGCCTTGCGCGAGATCGCCGCCGCCCATGAACGCACACCGGCGCAGACGGCCATCAACTGGGTCCTGTCGCACCCCGAGGTGACGGCTGCCATCACCGGTGGCGACACGGTGGCTCACATGGAAGAAAACGTCGGCGCCGTGGGCTGGTCGATCACTCCGGCGGAGCGCACCCGTCTCGACGAAGTGTCCATGGGCCAGGGCAGCGTTCTCGACTGAGGCGCGTCACTGCCCTTTCGGTGTGGCCTTCGGCAACCATAGGGCTCTCCTCTGTGTCCCGGACTGGGACAATGGTTATCCTATGGGTAGTGCGAAGTCACTGCAGTTGAGAGGATGAGAATGACAGACAAGCATGTGCTGCAGCACCCGGACAAGACCTTTCGCCATGGCCTGTTTTCGGCAGGTCTCGTTGTGGATGGCTGGGTCTTTGTCAGTGGTCAGGGTCCTCTCGACATGAAGACGGGCCAGCTCATCGAGGGCTCGATTGAGCAACAGACAGCACGCACGATCCGCCACATCGAGGCGATCCTGAAAGAGTCTGGCGCCACCCTGGCAGACGTCGTCAAGTGCACCTGTTTTTTGGCGGATCTGAATGACTTTGCCGGCTTCAACGTTACCTATGGTGAGCTCTTCCCGGACCCCATGCCGACGCGGTCGACGGTGGGTGCGCAACTGCTCAAAGGTATGAAAGTCGAAATCGAGGCGATCGCACGGCTGCCCGGCAGCTGACTCGATCCCCACCGTGTTGCAGCCGCTTTCAAGTTTCCTGCTTCTGGGCCTGCTGATCACAGGGGCGACTCAGTTGTGCGCGCAGGCAACGGGCTACAGCGTCGTCGACAATCAGATCCGCGTGAATACCAGACAGCACTGGCAGTCCTGGAAGGTCGCCGTCGGTGCGGCGGCGATCTCTCCCGAGGGTACAGTCTCCCCCCGCTTCCTGCGCCGGAACATCAACGCCGCCCTCGACGCGACACAGTACGGCACAGATCCGCCGGGTGGTGCCATCGCCGGCTCCAACCCGGAGACGGCGGCGCTGATCATCGATGGAGACCTGACCACATCGTGGGGCCCGGACCTGGATGACGCAACACAGAACTGGTGGGTTCAGTTGCGTCTGGGCCGTGTTGTCGTCGTCGATTCCATCGTGCTGCACTTTGTCACACAGGATCGTGGGGAACCCTTCCTGCAGTTCGATGTCATGGGCTGGCGCCGGCCGCCGCCACAGGCACCCTCACAGAATACGATCACGGGCACCGGCATCTCCGCATTGTGGGTGATCTACCGCACAGACCGACCCAACCGCGACGAGCGCCGGATCTCCTTTGTGCCGCGCACAACCGACAGGAGAAACGATGATTTCGCCGGTGACCCTCTAGAGGTGGTCCATATCCTGCTGACAGGCAGCGAACTGGGGCGCCTGCGCGAAGTGACGCCAGAGGTGTATGCCGCCCTGCCCGATGCGGCACGAGGTGATGTGGACTACTACCGCCTGAGCACCAGCGGGCGGCAAACGGTGACATCCGCTGAGGCCTACGCGGGCCTGGCGCCCGCACGTCAGGGCGCCGTCCGTTTCTATCGTCGCGAACAACCCCGGTTGGCCGAGATCGAGGTCTGGACGGCGGGCGACAACCTGAATCTCGGTCTCGTCTCCAGCGGTGCCATCACCACGCTGCAGACGGAGCGCGCCAATCAACCTCAGGATCTGGCGTCAACCGTTACCGATGGCGACTTCTCTACCGGCCCGAGTGTGCCCGTATTCAAGGCCGAGTACCTCACCTTTTTCGAGGATCTGGGCACGCTGTTCTGGATCGACAAACTCGACTTCCTCACGCATACGTTGGGCGACTCGCCCTTCGAGTTCAACGTCGAGATTTCTGACGGCTCCCTGGCACCGGATGGCTCGATCCTGTGGCGCGCGGTGGCTGCCGACAGGGTGGCGGCGCGGTTCCGCTCCTTCCCCATCGAACCCACTCGCGTCCGCTTTCTGCGCTTCCGGACGCGCTACCGCGGCAGTAGCAATGGCACCGTCAGCCTGATCGAAGCTCTGCTCTACGGTGAGGGCTACGTAGCGGTCGCCCAACTGACCTCAGACGTGATCGATCTGGGCGGACGCAAGGGCCTGGTCACGATCGAGTGGGATGCCGATACCCCCGAAGGCACCCGGATGGAGATCTCGACTCGCACCGGAGATGTCCTGGCGGAGCAGAAGGTCTTCCATGACAGCGATGGCAAAGTAGTGACGGAAGATCGTTATCGTCGCCGCCTGCCCGAGGTCAAGAAGGGCGACATCACTACCAACTTCGTTCCGGGGGACGACTTCAGTGACTGGAGCGTACCCTACACCAAGTCGGGAGAAGAGATCCGCTCCCCACGAACGCGGCAGTACCTGCAGGTGCAGGCCCGTGTGCTGGCCGATACGACAAGCAAGTATGGTCCCCCCGCATCCCTGAGTTCCATGCGCATCAATCTGGCCGATCTCTATACGGACAACCTGACCGGCGAGATATGGCCGACGCGGGTGCTGCAGGTTGGTGAACCGGAACCGCGGTCGTATTTCCTGCGGCCTGTATTCGGCAGCGATGATCAGGGATTCGATGAGATCCGCGTCGTCGCCACAACAGCAGCCTTCATGGATGTGGTGGAGGTGCGGGCTGGAACCCGGAATGATTTTCTCGCCGGCACGGCGCGGATCATCCCCGGCGCGCAGATCGAACGCGCGCCGACCGGACGGGATACACTGGCCATGCACTTGCCCACGGTCCTGCGACGAGAAGTGGAGCTTGTCGAAGTTCGCATGGAGACAACCATTCATGGCAACAGCGCCGCTTTCGAGGCGGCCGTCAGGGAAACCGGCTACGATGGTGCCTGGCAATTGGCCGAAGCGGGCGACGCGACCTCCCTGGTGCAGAGTGAGACCAACGTGGTCATCGCTGTTGCCGGCAACAAGGTGCTGTCCGCCCTGCGCGTCGAGCCCGGGGTTTTTACCCCAAACGGGGACGGCATCAATGACATTTCGACGCTGGTGTTCAGCGTCAATCGCATCATCGGGCCGCAGCAGGTGCGGCTTGTCGTGTACGATCTGGCAGGACGTCGCGTGCGGCAATTGCCACAGGGTCGAAGTGATGCCCGGGGATCGTACCGCGTACCGTGGTCCGGCGATGACGACAGTGGCTCGCAGGTGCCCCCCGGCATCTACGTGGTGAGTCTCGATATCGTCGCCGAGTCCGTTCGCGCAAAGAGCACGCAACATACAGCGATCGTACACGTGGTCTACTGATGACGACAGGTGGCATCAAACGCCTGCTGCTGGTTGCGGCCAGTTGCTGTCTGCCGGCGGCAGCCTCGGCGGTGACCATCTATCGCATCGGCGGCGAGGACCTGCCACCACCTGCGGGGTTCGGTCAACCCGGCGTGGTGTTCGAGCAGATGTCCTGGCAGGATGTCGGTCGCGACGGGGAACTCTACCGTCTCGACGTCAGCCCCCAGGGCGCCGAGCCAAAAATGACCTACGCCTTCTCGTGGCTGCCCCTGAGGGACAGCAACTCAGGCCTGGCTGCCTTGTTCGACTGGGACGCGCTGAGCTGCGGCGTCTGCAAGGTCCTGTTGCAGCGCAGTTACGAGTGTGGCGCCTGTCGCGGTCTCTACGGAGAACAGGGGACGATCAACATTACGCTGGGGGATGCACTCTTCGTCGAGCGGGTGCGCATCCGCTCCGGCGATGCCGACGGCCTTGCCATGCTGGAGAACTTCGGCCTGCTCCTGTCGCCGGAACCCCTGGCGTCGGACGCCGGTCCCCTGTTGCCATTCACAGTGGAGGTGAAGGGCAACCGGAAGGGCATTGTCGATCTTGAGGGTTTTCCCCAGGAGCGGCGCACGGCGTCGATTCAGCTGGCTCTGGCCGAACACGAAGCCCCCGTACAGATCAATGAGATCTTCGTCTACGCCGAGGGAGCCGCCGCACACTCGCGGTTCATCTCGGAGATCATCAACTACCGGCGACCGGCGTTGTGGGGTGGTCTGCGCTGGTCCCTCCAGCAACAGCCGGGATCACGTGTCACCCTGTCCGCCCGCAGCGGTGATCAGGCCCAGAGCCTGCGCTACTGGCGCTATACCGGCATCGGCGACCAGGTCGTTGAGGTAACCCGTGCCGAATACGACGCTCTCTTCAGCAGGGAGCGAGCCGGCGCCAGCTACGACTACGACAGCTGGACGGCATGGCCCTCGGCCTTTGATCTGGCGAACACCGCCGGCGAGCCACCGATGCCGCGCAGCCCGCGACGGGCCTTCCAGTTGCAGTTGGAGTTCACCACCACCGGCGTTGACGGCAGTCGCCTTGAATTTCTCGAGTTCCGCGCCTCAGAGCCAACCGTGTCGCGCGTCGTCGGTGAACTCGAGCCGGTCTTTGTCGAGGCCGGAGTGGCAACAGACTTCACCTACATCCTCAAGCCGAGCCTGGCCCCCACCGATACGGGTTTCAACCGTCTGCGGATTTCCGCCGTCGCTGCCCAGATCGAAGCGGTGCTGTCCGTTTCGGTGGACGACATGGAGGTGCCTTTCACCCTCGAGTCTCTGGCGACCGACCACCTGCAGGTCCGCCTGCCACGGGTCACCGAGGACCTGACAGATGCTCCGGTGGAGGTGCGCTTCCGGGCCCGGGCTCTGCGCTACGGCGCCGCCTTTGCAGCGCACCTGCTGGACAGCGCCCGCCCCTGGGATGTCGCCCAGCCGGTCCCGGCAGGTGACGCGGTGGACGAGATCACCTCCGACCGCTTCTGGATTGAGACGAAGGTTCAGGTCGGCTCTGTACTGGCCGCCCAGGCCACACCCGTGGTTTTGACCCCCAACGGCGACGGTATCAATGATGCAACAACCATCACCTACGATCTGTTCGAGACGACGGGCATGGTGCCGGTATCAGCCGCGATCTACGACCTGTCGGGACGTTGCGTGCGCTCGCTGTCAAATGAGGATCGTGACATCGGCCACTACGAACTTTTATGGGATGGGCGCAGCGACAGCGGCGCCCTGGTGTCGCCCGGGATATACCTGCTGCGCGTCGTCACTCGCGTAGGGGGACGGGAGGTCGCCGACCTCAACCCGCTGCACGTGATCTACTGATACCTTGGTTCGCCCCGACGTCGATTCGATGAAGGAAGTCATGCCATCTGCCAGACGATCAAATAGACGATCAAATAGACGATCAAATAGACGATCAAATAGACGCCCAAACCTGGTCATCTTCAATCCCGATCACTACCGTGCGGAAGCCCTCGGGCACATGGGCAATCCCTGCGTGCATACACCGAATGTGGATCGCCTGTGTGCCGAAGAGGCCGTGTCCTTCCGCAATGCCTTCTGTCAGGCGCCGGTATGTGTCCCGAGCCGATGCAGCTTCATGACCGGTTGGTACCCGCATGTGCGTGGCCATCGCACCATGTTCCACATGCTGCGTCAGGACGAACCGACCCTGTTGCAACGCCTCAAGGAGGAGGGCTACTTCGTCTGGTGGGGTGGCAAGAATGATCTGGTGCCCGCACAACATGGTTTCGAAGGCCACTGTGATGTGAAGTTCCAGCCCACTCGCCCCTTGCAGGAACTGCCCTCCGGCTGGCGCGGCGACCCGGATGGGGATGGGTTCTTTTCCTTCTACCATGGACAGCTGGAACCGGCCGCTGATAGCGGCAGCGGAACGGGCCTCTACGACCACGACTGGGCCTGTGTCCTGGGAGCCATCGACCAACTGCGCCAGTTGCCGGAGGATCAGCCCTTCTGTCTCTATCTGCCGCTGCTGAACCCGCACCCGCCCTTTGCTGTCGAGGAGCCATTCTACAGTGCCATCGATCGCGGTTGCGTGCCACCACGGATCCCGACACCTGCGGACTGGGAGGGCAAACCCAGCATGCTGCGCGGCATCTACGAACAGTCGCGCATGCAGTCCTGGTCCGAGGACCGCTGGACGGAGCTACGCGCCACGTACTACGCCATGTGTGAGCGCACCGATCACCAATTCGGCTTGATCCTGCAGGCCCTGCGTGACGTGGGCGTGTGGGATGACACGGCGGTGTTCTTCTTCAGCGACCATGCATCGTATGTGGGCGACTACGGCATTGTCGGCATCAACCAGAACACGTTTGACGATGTCCTGACCCACGTACCCTTCGTCTGCAAGCCACCGGCGGGTGTGACGGTGGTACCAGGAACGCGGGATGCCCTCATCGAACTGATCGACTTCACGGCGACGGTGGAAGAACTGGCGGGTCTGCCGCCGACACACACGCACTTTGGTCGCAGCCTGCTGCCGCTGCTGGCGGGCGGGCCGGATGCACTGCGTGATGCCGTCTTTGCGGAAGGTGGCCGGCGGCAGGACGAGACGCACTGCAAGGAACTGGAGTATCCGCCGGGCCATCAGGACCCGCAGGATCTCTACTTTCCGCGCCTGAGTCTGCAGGCCGGCGACGGCCCCGAACACACACGCGCCTTCATGTGTCGCACGCGCACACACAAATACGTACGTCGGCTGTACGAAAGCGACGAACTCTACGACCTGCAGACAGACCCGCAGGAGTTGCACAACGTCATCGATGATCCGACGTATGCCGCGTGTCTGGCGACTCTGCGGGAGCGGCTGCTGCAATGGTTCGTGGAAACGGCGGACGTCGTCCCCTTCGATCCCGATCAGCGCGGCAACGTCGCCGACGAGAGTGTGCAGAGCGATCTGGGCTCCGACATCGATCGTCGCTGGGACAACCACCGGTAACTGGTCCGCCGCTGAAAGTCACTCGACCAGCCCATGGCGACTAGGCGTCGATCACCTGCAGCGCCGCAACAATGCTCTGCTCCACCAGGCCACAGAGCTCGTCGATATCTGCTTCGGTCGAGATCAGTGCCGGCGCCACGGCAAACCACAACGGGTCGATGCGCATCACCAGGCCGTGTTCCATGGCCGTGCGCTTCAGTGCCACGCCCAACTGCGGGCACGCCTTTCCGTCCCGCATCAACTCGACGCCACGCAACAGTCCCTTGCCACGGATCTCGCGTACGACGCCCAGTTTTTCCAGCCGGCGCAGTCCGTCAACCAGGTAGTCGCCCAGTTCCCCCGCCCGCCGCGCCAGATCATTTTCGACGATCTCGTCGATGACGGCGATGCCGACGGCACTGGCCAACGGATTGCCGGCAAAAGTGTGGCCGTGGGCGAAGTTGACTTCTGCCGCTTCGGAGCCGTAGAAGGCGTCCCCCAGATCCTCACGTGCAATCATCGCCCCAAGGGGGATGGCACCGCTGGACAAGCCCTTGCCGCCACACAGAATGTCGGGGGTAACCCCGAAGGTCTGCGCCGCAAACATGTTCCCGGTGCGTGCGTAACCGGTGATGATCTCGTCAAAGATCAGCAGTACATCATAGGTGTCGCAGATCTCCCGCAGGATGTGGAAATACTCGTCCGTGGGTGTCACGGTGCCGCCCGTGTTGCCAATGGGCTCGACGATGACACCGGCCACGGTGCGTGGATCCTCGCTGACGATGACGTCCTCGAACATGCGGGCACAGAAGCGATTGCACTCCTCCCAGGTAGCAAAACGATCCCGATAGTAGGTGGGAGAGAAAACCTTGAGGAAACCACTCATCTGCGGCTCGAAGGGGGTCTTGCGACGGCCCGTTCCACTGGCGGCCATGGCGCCGAAAGTGCCACCGTGGTAACCCTGGTAGCGGCTGACGAACTTGTATTTCTCCGGGTGGCCGGTCTGTTTGAAATACTGGCGGGTGAACTTCATCGCCGCCTCGATCGACTCGGAGCCGCCGCTGAAGGGTTTGACGAAATTGAGATTGCCCGGTGTCACCTCTCCCAGACGCTCGATGAAGTCCAGCGTAACGTCAGCGATGCCGTGCATGGGCGGCGCGAAGCTGAGCCTGTCCATCTGTTGCCGCATGGCATCGAGTACCCGCGGATGGCCGTGCCCGAGGCTGGCGACGAAGATGCCACCGATGGCATCGAAGTAGCGCTTGCCGTGGATGTCCCAGTAGTACAGTCCTTTGGCGCGAGACAGGATGAAGGGCGCATCGACGATCTGCTCGGTGGAACGAAAATCGATGGAGGTGCGCTTGAGCAGCCTCGCCTGGCGTTCGTTGGCTTTCATCGCCGTCATGCGCCCGCTGTGCTGCAGTAGCAAACGGCCGTCAGGGCGTAGACCTGGGCGACACGCACCAACTCCGGCACCGGCACCTGTTCACTCAGGGTGTGGGCCCCCGTCGCTGCCGGACCGTGGGTCAGCGCCGGAATGCCCGCCAGCTGGGCAAAGGAATTGCCATCGTCGACGAAGGGTTTACATCCCAGCGGCAGGGGCGCCCCGGTGCATTCGGTATGGGCGCCCTGGAAAGCCTCCACCAATGGATCCTCCAGGTCGATGCTGAAAGCGTCCCCCTGAACCTCGAAGTCGAAATCGATGTCGACGCCTCTGCTGGCAGCCAGCGCCTGCAGCAGATTGTCGAACTCCGCCCGCACCGCGTCGATCGTGCCCGGTGTCACCCAGCGGCGGGTACCATGAACGACACACTCCACAGGGGACTGGTTGTAGATCTCTCCGGACTGGATCCGACCGACGAAAGCCGTGTCGCAGCCCGCGTACTCGTGGGTGTTGTGTGCCAGCCTCTTGGCCAGTTGCTGGCATGAGACCACGAGTTGCGCACCCGCGCCCAGCACATCGGGGTTGCCTGCCGGTTGCAGGACTTCGTGCACCGGTACGCCATCACGCCGGATGCGGACCTCGAAGATCCCCATGCCCCGACCTGCCACGGGCAACCGGTCCGCCAGGTACTCCGGCAACATCACCGCATCGCCGGTATACCCCTCGCGGATCAGCGCATAGAGCTGGCGTCGATCCCCCCATGGCCCTTCGTGGTGATCATGCGCCGTCAGCAAAATGCCGCCACCGCGCAACGCGTCTGTGTCACGCAACACCCGCAGGGCCTCGACAAAGGCGGCGATGCCACCCTTCATGTCGGATGACCCGGATCCGTACAGGCAGCCCTGCTCGTGGCGCGGCGGCACAAAAGGCAGATGTACGGTGTCCAGATGGCCGTCGAATTGCAGCACTCGTCCCGGTCTGCCACTGTCGAAGCGCACCGCCACGGCGGGGGCTTCGGGCCAGTCCGCCACGGGGCGTTCGACGGTAAAGCCATCGGCGTCGAGGATCTGTGCCAGACAATCTGCCACGGCACCGGCGCTGCGCGTTGGACTTGGCACAGCGATCAGCTTCATGGCTGTATCAACCAGCCGTTGCTCATCGACGGCCTGGCGAATTTGCGCTACAACGTCCTTGTCCATCGGCTCTCCGTTGGTATGTCAGATCTCGGCGTAGACTTCGAGGACATTGCCCTCGGGGTCGGCGAAATACAGGGTGCGGTGCCCCCGCGGCTGATCGGTGGGCGGCTCCAGGATCTTCACTCCCATGCCGACCAACAGGGCGTGACACACGTCGACTTCAGCCGGCTCTACACGAAAGGCCAGTTGCAGCCCCGGTGACTCCTGACGGGCACCGACGCCGTCGTAGTCGCGCGTGCGTTGCCGCAATCCCAGAAGTGTGCCCCCGGCGCGCAGGGCCAGGCTGCTGTCGGATTCAGAATCGACGGCAAAGGGCAGCAGGTCCCGGTAGAACTTCTTCATCGCTGCGATATCGTCACACAGGACGATGGTGTACGTCAGCTGGTGTACGGCATTGAGCATGACCCGACATCCTCCCTGTCCGGTTCATCCAGACCGGTGTATCTGTGAGTTCCACGGAAACCTTGCCTACCGGCGAGGGAAAGTGGGGATGTGTGCCTCCATAGTCCAGCCGCAAGGTCGCAAAGGTGTCCCATGCCGGATCCTTTCAGAAAAGGGAGAGGTCCATGCGCACAATGCTGTTGGCTGCGTGTCGATCAGCGACCTCAAGGAAAAAATTCTCGCGGATGTTGAGCAGGCTGTCGGCGGGAATCGAAACACGTGAAAACGGGATTTCGGCCCCATGCCGTTCGCAGTCGGGGGCCACGAATCGCAGGATCACGCCGGCGCTGAAGGGCCGAAACGAGCCGACCACCGAGATCGACGCGGGCTGCACGACCCCATCACCACCACACCCGAGCAACCCGAGGGTGACAGCAAACCACAAGAGAGATTTCATGCGGGCATAGTCTGCCGTGCCGAGGCACCGCGAGCAAATGCGCCGCAGTCGCATGCTGTCAGATTTGCGTCAAAGCCCGCTTCGCCGTCGATTCTGCCGGGCAGACCACCCTCGGCAGGAGCAGAGCATGAAACGGATTGTCGTGACCGGTGCCAAAGGGGGCACCGGCCGAAGCATCGTCCAGGTCCTGTCGGCGGCGGGCTACGATGTCCTCGGCCTGGACCTGGCCATGCCCGGACATCGGGAAGGTGGCTATCGCCATGCGGATGTGCTGGACGGCGCGAGTCTGCATGAGTTGTTCGCCGGCGCTGATGGCGTCGTGCATTTCGGCAGCCTGCCGACGGACAACTGGACCTCCAACAGCACCTGCTATCGCAACCTGATGCTCGGCGGCTACAATGTCCTGCAGGCCTGCGCCCAGGCCGGGATCCGGCGCCTCGTCTACGCCTCCAGTATGGAGGTCTACGGCGACCTGCGTCAGCAGCCGCAACTGCCCATCACCGAAGACAGCCCGCTGACGACGTCGTCGATCTACGGCACATCCAAGGTCCTGCTCGAACGGCTTGCTGCCGATTACTGTCGCTGGCACGGCATGTCCATCGCCGCGCTGCGCCTGGGGCGTATCATCTACGAGGGTTCGTGGTCCTGGCGCCTGCAGGCACACACACAGACACGCGAGCGCTGTGCCGAGTGCCTGTGGTGTTACGTCGATGCCCGCGACGTAGCCGACGCCTGCCGCCTCTGGCTGCAATCGGACGTGCAGGGGTTTCGGCCCTTCAACGTCGCCGCCGAGGATGTCTGCATCGACGTGCCCACGGCGGACCTGCTCGCCGAGTTCTACCCGGATCTGCCACGGCACGGCCAGTTGGGCGCCTTCGACTGTCCCTTTGTATCCACTGCACTGCGCGACACCCTCGGCTGGCGGGCGCAGCTGAACTGGCGCGACATCCGCACAGAGGCCGAGTCTGCCGCCGCATCCGGGGAGACCACCCAGTGAAGATCACCGACATCCGTTGCCACATCATGTGCCCGATCCAGGATGATCTGGATGGACCGCGCAGCCGCAGTTTCGTTGAAGTCGACACCGATGAAGGCATCACCGGGATCGGTGAAGCGACGACAGAGTTTCACGAAGCTGCCGTCAAAACGCAGATCGAGGTGGAACTCAAAGCGCGCTTCGTCGGCCAGGATCCCACGGACGTGGAGCGCCTCTGGCAGATCGGCTATCGTGATTTCTGGTGGCGACGGGGTATCGTCCATACCAGCGCCATGAGCGGCATCGATATGGCACTGTGGGATATCAAGGGCAAGGCGGCGGGACTACCCGTGTTCCAGCTGCTCGGCGGCAAGGTGCGCGACCGCGTGCGCTGCTACATCCGCTACGGCGTCGAGTTCCATGGCCGCACGCTGGAGCAGGCCGCCGCCGCAACCCTGGCGATGGGACTGGACGCCCTCAAACACGGTGTCGGCGACCGCCCCGTGCCATTTGACGCGAACGTGCAGATCGACCGTGCCATCGAGCAGCACACCAAACTGCGTGAGTTGCTCGGCCCGGATGTAGCTCTGATGTGTGACGCGGCGGGCATGTTCAGTCCCACGGAGGCACACCGTCTGATCGAGGGTCTGCGGCCCCTCGGCATGCACTTCATCGAAGAGCCGACGAACATGGACACCATCGAGCCGACCCTGCGGCTCAAGCGGGATTTCCCCGATGTGCCCATCGCCGTGGGCGAACGCCTGCTGACGCGCTGGGACTGCCGGCCCTGGTTCGAACAGCAGGCCATCGACATCTGTCAGGCGGACATCAGTCACACCGGCGGCATCAGCGAACTGCTGAAGATCGCCCACTTTGCCGAGGTCTACGGCATCCGCCTGGCACCACACAACCCCTACGGTCCGGTGGCGCTCGCCGCTGTCGCCCACGTTGCGGCGGCCATCCAGAATTTTGCCATTGTCGAGCACTGCCCCATCCAGCCCTGGTTCGACAGGGTGCAGGCGGTGAAGTTGCCGTTGCAGGCGGGGTATATCGACGTGGATGAACTAGGCAGACGTCCGGGTCTGGGCGTTGAGCTCGACATGGATTTCGTCCGCTCCCGCAACCGGCACGTGCCGTCCGGAGGCCAGGGGTATCAGCAGGCGGATGGCTCGCTGCCCCTGATATGATGTTGTGCCGGGTGGTGGTCTTCTAGCTGGGCCGCGGCGACCGCTGCATGGCGGTGAACCACACCAGTGCCGTCAGCAACGGAAACAGCCAGTACCAGGCGCTGGAGACATCGCCAGCCACGATACTGTTTACACCGTCATCCACCGCCTGGCCCGTAATGAATGCTCTTGGTGCGGCACGTATGGCCTCGAGATCGGCGTGCGCCAGGCGC